>JACPBO010000008.1 GCA_016180285.1 Candidatus Woesearchaeota archaeon | reverse complement strand
GCTTCTAAAACATTGTAAACCTGTTCTGCATTTTTCGGCATCTTTTTTACATAAATTAAGATGTCATGCAGATGGTACCTGTTAACAGAGCTGACAGCTGCTGTTGATGTTCCTTTAAAATCATGCCTTACTGTTGAAACATCTTCTGCGTGATGGGATGGCTCGCTCGAATATTCCAGATCATTGATAACCGCGCCTTTCCTTCCGGGATCAGTGCTTCTTCTGATCAGGAAAACCTCATACTCCTTTAAGCCGAATTCCTTGCTGATTGCATCTAAAACACGTATCAGCCCATTCGTATTGCACGATACAACCCTTATTTTGTATTTGCCTCTTGCTTCATTGAAATTTCCCAAGCTGCTGAATGACGCATCAAAATCTTTATGTTTTTCCATGCCGTTGCCGATTATATAACGGCAGCCTAATTCCCTGTAAAGCTGAAAATTTGCTTTTGCGTCTTTTGTTGCGTCATCTGCAACATCAATCCTGCCAGCTAAGTCTGTTACAATGCCCTTTAACTTTGTTCCGTTCTTTTTTAAGTCATCATATGCTTTTTTATCCGAGGCAAAAATCGGGATTTTTCTTTCATTAAGCAGCTTAAGTTCGCTTGAAAAAAATTTCTCGCAAACAAGAACTTCTATGTTGTCCATTTCATTCATGTAGACAGCATTTCTGAATCCGACTTCTCCTGCACCGAACTGAATGACCTTTATTTTTTTCATTTTTACTCCATAGCTGCCGCTATCTTAAATTGATTTTCCATCCAATCAAACCAGCTCAAAATGCTCTGGCTTGCTCAAAAACTCCTCTTTTTTCAGCTCCTCAATAACATGGAATTTTTTTATTTCCTCAACATCAAAATTTTCCTCCAGCTTTTCAGCGAAAGACTCGGCATCAGCAAGGTCCTTAAAAACTGCCTCAAACAAAAAGTCAAATCCATAGTCCACCTTGTAAAGCGAGTTGATGTTAGGCTGGCTCATCAAAAACTCCTGCAGATTTTTTCTTGAATCCCTCTTTGCCCTGACAGCGAAATGAGCATTTGTTAAGTATCCTAATTTGCTGAAATCCAGCAATGCTATGCTTTTCTTTACCAAGCCCTTTTTTTCATGGATCCGCACTTTATCGTAGATTGTTGTTGCCGGAATGTTTGTTTCCCTCGCTATGCTTGTTATTCTCTTCCTTGCGTTGTTCCTCAGATGCGAAAGGATTTCCACGTCTTTTTTTGAAAACATTTTGTCCCACTCCATGAATATTCTAGGGTATGGCATAATTAATATATATTTTTTAACAATAAGAAAGATATTTTATCACTATTGGAGATATGATATATATTTGTAAAAATTACGCCGAGATGCTTAGGATTCTTCTTTCCATCTTTCATTAATCTTTTCCATCACGCCAGGCAGTGTCGTATATTCCATCTCATCTGCGCTTAATCTTGCCGGCTCGAAAGGCCCGTGTATCTTCATATAATCTGCAATTATTCCCGCCTTCCTTCTTGCCTGGTCAAAACTAGGGTCATCAAACATATCTACAATATGGCCCAGCTTCCCATTGTTCAGCTGAAATCCCAATGCAATAACCCTTGGAGGGCCGTCAAACCTTGTAGGATTTGCGTGCTTCAATGCAACAGGCATTAAAGGGCCATGATGAGAGCCGCGCATCCAGCCAGCTACCAGATGCGCGTGTGTGAATGGCTCTAAGAGCTCGCCAACTGCAGGAAATCCAGACTGCGCTCTTGTAATTAAAACAGGGTCATCCTTCCCAACATACCTTCCTGCCATCAAGCTCAATCTTTCAATGGAGCTAACAGCCGCAATTTCATTATCAAAATTCCTGAACACCCTTTTTATCACAAACCGCCCTGGCTGGCCAATCAATGCAAGCATGCTGTATGTGTCCTCAGGCAGCCTGAACATGACGGTCTTGTGCTTCACAACATCATGTACTTCGAATGTAAAGCCATGATGGAGTTTTGGGTCAATAACCAAGCCAGATGTCGAGAAAGGATCAGCAAATATCTTATAAAGCGGCAGATTCCATGCTCCTGGCTCTGTCTTATCAGCCATGAAAATTATAATGGGCTCTGATTCGCGCTCCTCAAACTCCAGTTCAGCAACACCTGGGCCCATTCCTTTTATATTTCCTGAAAAGCTGTCTTTCAATAAATCCTGGCCAGCCCCATAAAGCTTAAGCTGCTTTGCAAGCTTTGTGCCTTCTTCAAAAACATTCCATGCAATGCCATGTATTAATGGATTTTCAACACCTTTATTGTGGGTCATTATCAGCTCAAGGTCATCGCCGCAGTTTGTAACATGAAAGTCAGTAAGCTCATTTTTTTCCTTAAGAATGCTTTTTGCCATTTCAAGAATTTCAGGGTGCGATCTGGAATGCCCAACTAAGCCGCCAATGTCCGCTTTTATCACCGAGATTGTTGTTTTCATATTTTATCACCTTTTTTCAGTTTAAAGATTTTTGAATACCATTATATATTTTATCAATAGAAAAAATATTGGCGAATATTCTGCGGTAAAAAATATATTGTTTTCAATAAAAAAAATAAGAAACAAAAACAAACAAGCTACTTCTTAATCTCGCTCTCAATCTTCTTCAAAACCTTGTCTATTGTCACAAACAGGTTTCTTTCTATGGACTCTGCATTATAATGCGCTCCATTGTCAACAACTGTGCCGCTGATCTCAAACTTGTCGCTGCCTTCCGTGTGATGCACTTTTTTAAGGTTCAAATGCAGCTTCTCAAACTTAGGGCATATTTCAGAAAATCTTTTTGCATGATTGCCTACGATCTTCTTGAGAACAACCATTGTCGCAAAATCAATGCCCGAAAATCCGCTAAGCTCTATGTTGCCGCCCAGCTGCAAACTGGGATTTGCTTCGCTATTGTCTGTTTCCACTATGATCACCTCGCTATATGCAGGACTGCATGAATAGTATATTTAAATGTGTCGAAAAAATTATGCATCGATAAGAACTATGAACTTATTTACGAAACACATTGAAATTAAGCAACAATATGATTTAGCCTGGCAAAAAGGCAATTTTATAATCTCTTATGATCAGGAATATATCTATCGTATTGATTTGTTCAGGAAATTTTTGTTTCAGCTCATTAATGAACGCATTAAGGTGAAGATTGTTAGTGACGCTTACATTGATGGCAATTTCATATTGGCCGGTTGTCTTAAGGCAGAAGATAACATCTGGGTGAGCTGCCAGATAATTAAGGATCTTATTTTTTTCTTCGAATGCCAGATTATTGAGTTCTATTAATATGCCGTGAGTATGATAACCCAGCATTGATAGGTTTATTATAGGAAAAAATCCTATAATTACATTTTGCTCGATTAATTTTTTAATCCTATATTTTACGCTATCTCCGGATATTCTGATTTTCTCTTCTGCCTGTTTTAATTGCAGCGCGGAGTTGTTTGAAAGAAGGCTGATTATTTGCAGGTCTTTTTCATCTAAGTTGACTGGCGTCTGCACGTAGTCTATCTTTAAATGCTGCAGCTCTTTCATGAAAGATGAGTCTCCGATATGCTTTATCGGCCCAAATATCATGCCTTTTGAAAAGGATTCGGCCAGATGGGCATATTTAGGGACATCAAGTATAGTGCTGATTTCATAATGCTTGACATATGGTCTGAATTCATTCAGCAATGCCCTTAAGATTGCATCAAATTCATTAATGGATTTTGCGAATATGTCAAATATGATGTCATATTTTCCGAGGCATTTAAGAATGTAATGAGTTGCAGGATGGGCAATCAGCTTGCGAATCACCTCATCCTCTTTTGCTTCAGAAAGGTTCTGCATCTGCAAATAGACAATAAAAATCTGAAGCCCCAGCTTGGCAGGATTGATGATTGTTATATACCCTCTTATCAACCCTTTTTTCTCTAAATTTTTAATCCTATAGCGCACAACCTCTTTTGATAAGCCCACTAATCTTCCAATTTGAGTTGCAGCAAGCCTGCAATTTTTGCTCAGAACAGAAAGTATTTTTTTGTCTTTCAGATCAATTTTTGGCTTTTCTATGTAATCTACTTCTGTTGTTTTGCAGGCAAATTCTGTCATTTATTTACTAAATACTCATTGAATATATAAATTTTACGTAAAAGATAAAAAAATAGCCAATACTATTTAATATAGTTTTGACTATCCTCGAGGAGTTAATAATATGCAGTTTAGTTATGATGGAAGAAGAATGAAATGAGAGAAAATAAACAAGACATATTAAGATTTGAAAAAGAATGGAAGAAATTAGCTGACATAGATAAAATAGAAAGAGGCGTTTATGTATTGGGCGGGAATTCTGCATCAGTGTACACTTCAAGAAATCCGATTGCGCTATTGGGATTTTGTATAAAAAAACCAGACTGCCTCTACAGAAGGAAAAAAGATTGTGATTTTTTATCAGACAGCTGCAATGACTATCAAACAAAAACCATTTGTGAAATATTGCAGGAAAAGAATATTCCTTTCTACTTTGTTGTAGACTTTGAAGATATCCAATGCGCCATAGATGACTTTCATGAAAAAAATAAGGCTAACTCTTTGGACCTTTGCATAGCATTGTGCTGCCCAAGAGAGTTGACAGCAAATAAAAATGATGCTCATTATTTTATAGAAAAATATAATGCTCCGCTGCTTGCATTTTTAATAACAAATTATGGGGAATGCAAGATGAATGGCAAATCATCAAGGCAATTTGATGGGCAAACTGAAGTTGATACAGACCAGCTTAAGAGAGTTTTAAATATGTATTTTAAGAGGAAGTGAATGACACAAACAACAGATGATTTTATTGCCAGGAACAAAGAAAAAATAAACATAGAGCTTGAAAAGATCCTTGACCAAGATAAAGATGCCCTAGGCGAAGAAACAAATGAGGCATCAAAATATACTGTATTGAATGGCGGCCATAGGTGCAGGCCATTGTTGACACTGGCAACTTACCGAACACTGAAAATAAATTGCCAGGAAAAATATCTTCCTAAAAAGATACTAAATGCTGCATGTGCAATAGAATTAATCCATTCGGCATCCTTGATTCATGATGATATCATGGATGAAAGCAATATTAGAAGAGGCAAGGACTGCTGCCATATAAGATATGGCAATGCTATTGCGGAATTAGCAGTGACCTATTTGGTAAGCCGTGCATATGAGCTGTTTAATGCAGCAAATAAAAGGCCGGCTTTGGAATCGGCCATTTCTGCTGTAAAGAGCATGATTCATGGGCAATCACTGGATACTAGCTACAAAGTAAAAGATGAATCTAGCTTGCTAAATGCCCATAAGCTGAAATCTTCAATATACAGATTAGCAGGTGAAATTGGAGCAATCTTTTCAGATGCAGGCTCTGAAATAATGACAAAAATCAGCAGGTACTCTGAATTATTGGGAATTGCATACCTTATGCACGATGATGTCATTGATGTTGAAGGAACACCTAAAAATACAGGAAAACCCAATGGCCAAGATAAAAAACTAGGTAAATTCACTGCAATAGACGCATATGGCATTGAGGGCTCAAAAAGAAAAAGGCAGGAATTGGCGGATAAAGCAGCTGCGGAAATATACGATTTGAGAAATAATACGATATTGTTGGGATTCGTAGAGCGAATGAAAGTAGGTTGAGCTATTAAAAATGTCAGAATTTTCCATCCAGTCTTTACTGGTGGCAGAAAGCCAACCTTTTTTGTATGTGGAAAATTATGTTTGAAAGAGTAGAATCTCGTTAAATATTGACATAAACTTGTGATTTTGTTCTTTTTATTTGATAAATACAAATCCACAAACTATTTAAATGTATTACTTTGTATTACTTTCTATGAAAAAGAGAATTTGCGTTACAATTGACAAAGGCCTTGTCCAGAAGATTGATGCTCAGATCGACAACAAAAGGATAAAAAACAGAAGCCATGCTATTGAGCTTCTTCTTTCAAAGTCAATGGGCGACCATGTGCCTAAAATTGCCGTAATTCTTGCTGGAGGGAAGGGAACAAGGCTAAGGCCGTTAACATACATCATACCCAAGGCATTAATTCCTATACACGGCAGGACAATTACAGAGCACATCTTTGACCTGTTTAAAAAATATGAAATACATGACGTCATAATGGCGGTGGGCCATATGCGGCACAGAATAAAGCTTTTCTTCGGAGATGGGAAAAGATTTGGAATGAACCTGAAATATATTGAGGAAAAAAAGCCATTGGGGACAGCAGGCCCATTGCGAATGGCCAGAAGATATTTTAAAGAGGCATTTATTGTTTCAAACGGAGATGAATTAAAGGATATAGACATTGCAGACATGTATAATTTGCACAAAAGAAACAATGCTTTGGTTACAATCGCATTGACAACTGTAAGCGACCCTTCACGCTATGGCGTTGCAAAATTAAGTGGCAACAAAGTACTGCAGTTCGTTGAAAAGCCAAAAAAAGAGGATGCGCCATCAAATTTAATAAACTCTGGCTTTTACATCATTGAGCCGGAAGTCCTTAATATGATTCCAAATGGATTTGTGATGATGGAAAGGGACATTTTCCCAAAGCTTGCAAAAATGGGAAGGCTTTACGGCTATCCTTTCTCGGGCCAATGGTTTGACACCGGAAATTTCCAGAGATACAGCACAGCATTGAAGAAATGGAAAGGAATAAAATGAGCGGCATATTCAAGGCATATGACATAAGGGGAATTTACCCAACTGAGCTAAGTGAAGATGTCGCCTATAAAGTCGGAAAGGCATTTGTCAGCCTTATAAAGCCGAAAAATGTTGTAATCGGCAGAGATATGCGCCTAAGCTCTGATTCACTTTTCAATGCTGTTGCAAAAGGAATAACTGAAATGGGCGCTGATGTTATCGAGATCAGCCTCTGCAGTTCTGACATGGTTTATTTTGCTGTTGGCTTTTATAAATATGATGCAGGAATAATGATAACTGCTTCTCACAATCCGAAAGAATATAATGGATTGAAATTTGTAAAAAAAAGCGCCGTGCCAATAAGCTCTGAAACCGGGCTTAAAGAAATTGAAAAAATGGCTGAAAAAGATGATTTTAAAACTGCAGAGAATAAAGGCAAAATAATAAAAAAAGATGCAATGCAGGATTACATTAAAAATATCTTAAAATTTGTCGATGTTAAAAAAATAAAGCCGTTAAAGGTTGTTGTTGATGCCGGCAACGGGATGGCTGGCAAGGTAATGCCTGAGCTTGCAAAGCATCTCCCCATAAAATTAATTCCGCTTTATTTCAAGCTCGACGGAAATTTCCCAAATCACATTCCTAATCCTGTTTTTGAGGAAAATACTGCTGAACTCAAAAAAACAATAAGAAGGGAGAAAGCTGATCTCGGGCTTGCTTTTGACGGCGATGCTGACAGGATTGGGCTGATTGATGAGAAAGAAGAATACGTTTCGGGCTCCTTGACAACAGCATTAGTTGCTGAAAAGATGCTTTCAAAGCATGCTGGGGCGAGGATAATTTATTCGAGCATATGCAGCTGGGTTGTTCCAGAAACCATAAAAAAATGCAAAGGAAATCCAATAATGGCGCCTGTGGGGCATTCGCTTATTAAGCAGTGGATGAGAAAATATGATGGTTTGTTTGCAGGAGAAAGTTCGGGCCATTATTATTACAGGGACAATTTCTATGCTGATTCCGCCTTTATAACAGCTCTGATTGTCATGGAGCTGATCTCTGAAAAAAATATGCCTTTATCTGAGATCTTAGAGCCTTATAAAAAATATTTTGCAATAGCGGAATTGAATTTTGAAGTCAAGGACAAGGATGCAAAGATAAAAGAAGTAAAGGAAAAATACAAAAATGGCAAAATAAATGACATGGATGGCATAAGAATTGAGTTTGATGACTGGTGGTTCAGCGTAAGGGCATCAGGAACAGAGCCTCTGCTGAGGCTGAATCTGGAAGCGAAAAACAAGAAGCTGATGGAAGAAAAGACAAGGGAATTAAAGAAAATAATAGAAAGCTAAACAACTCCGAAGCTCATTCTCGACTTCAGGTTTTTATCTGAAACTTCAATATTCATGCTGTAAAGCCCCTTTTCATGCGGGTTTTTTATATTAAAATATTTTAGCGGAATTGTTATTGTTCTGTTCAAGACCATTTTACCGTCCTTTAATGCATAATCAACACCCAGATCAGCAAAAATATTCCTCAGGCTGAATGTTTTCTTTTCATTCTCAAAAATAAAAACACTTATTGTTGTATCTGAAGGAGCTTCATCAAAGAAAAGGGTTATTCTGCCGTCAACAATGCTGTTTGCATAGTAATTCATTGCATTAAGCTCGAGCTTCAGGGACGCCTTCAATTCTATGACAGCAGCGCCTGTTATGCCTGTGTCCCTGTACTTTACAGCTATGATAACCATTAAAATTGCAAGAAATGATGCTGAAGCTATGATTATTTTTTCAATGTTTGAATGCATTTTAGTATAATTGGCCAGCTATTATTTAAATGTTATTTAATTCTTCAATTTTCTGTTGTAATGAATTCATCGCCGCTGATGTGCAGAATCCTCTTTTCTTTCTTTTTAAGCTCAGATTAAAATTAATCCCTGAAAATCAATGGCTTAAATTGCTGAAGGCTGGCGGGATTTGAAGCTGTTTCAATTATATTCTTGATAGATGCAACATAGTCGAGTTTTTGGTGCGGGGATTTCATCTCTAGTTCGACTAAAATCATGATCTGCCCCAAACCGAGTACTTGACCGTCCTCTATTGTAGAAAGTATTTTTTGATAATGCGCTTTATCCAGCGTAATATCCTTGCCCTTCATTGGCTGAGGAAAGTGATAGTGGAATATCTCCCCTTCATTATTAAACGCTACTGAAGTAGGCGCTACTGGATCCTTGCGGCCAAAACTAATCGATGCATTTGAGCATTTATCCTCAATATGAATGTCCACTTCAATATCTTTTTCTTGTATTGTAACCTTGTAGTTTATCTCGAGGTATTTTGCCTTGCTTATTTCCTCTCCTGTTTTTACACGATAGTTTAAAGACGAGTATAAATCTCCAGCCCTGATAACTTTTTCTGCGGAGGTATGATAACTAATATCCCTGTAACAACCGGCATTTTTATCAGAGACTTCTTTAATCAAATAACCGCCTAATCTTCTGCCCCTTAGCCATCTGTCATTTTCAATCAACGGCGGCATTGATTGATATCTTTTAAGATGCCTTATTAATCTTCTCTTTAGCTTCCTTGTTCCTCCGAATATTTCTTCTATTTTAAGTTCACCATCAATGAGCCTTCCTTTTTGTAAACTTATGCAATCATAAAAACCGGAGTAATTAGGAACAACCTTTTTGGATGATGTTAATGTTTCTTTTTCTTTATCAAAGGGCAATACTATTTGCAAACCACAACCTAATTCATATATTACCATATGTGAGTGTATTGGGCTGGCTAATAGAATTACACTTTCCACATCTAATCCTTTTGATTCTTTTATGATTTCTTTAAGGTATTTTTTTGCATCAAGTATCTTACAGCCATAAGTGCCAGAATCAGGAAAACAGCTAGGAAAATCACTTTTCTCTAATTCCCCTACTTTTTTTAATTTTAACACATCGTCAATAGTTTCCATCTGAGGAAATAGGAAATGAGCAGATATATTTAAACCTTTTGATGGGTACACCACTAGAGAATGGTTCATATGTAATATGTTCTGCGCAATTTTTAATAAAATTAAAATAAATAAACAAATTATTTAATTTTCAGTCGTAACAAATTCATCTCCGCTTATATGAAATATTCTCTTATCTCTCTTTTTAAAATCAGATTTCAGGATTTTTCCTATGAAGATAATATGGTCGCCTGTTTCAAGCTCATTCACAACCTCGCATTCAAGGTATGCAACAGCTTCTTTTATTCTGGGGCAGTCAACCTTCTCTGCTTCCTCTTTTGTTAATTTTGCCTCTTTGAGTTTATCCATGAATCTTCCGGAATGCCTGCCGCAAAACAGCACTTTCTCTTTTAAGCTGAAAGGCACGAAATTAGCGACAAAAACCCGGGAATTCCTGATCATATCGCAGGAGAACCTCTGCTTGCCTATTGCAATCACATAAAGCTCTGGCTCAAATGAAGAAGGCATGTGCCAGTCTATTGCCATTACATTGTCTTTTTCTTTATGTCTGCATGTAATGAGAATTGTCTGCCTTTCACCGCATATCTGCAAGAAATTTACTGCCATAGTATGTAATCATCATCTTTTTTCGAGCTTACTTCAAGCTTTTTCTTTTTTATTACGCTGCTTTTGATCGCTTCAATTTTTTCAGTCAATCCCGCTCTCAGAATGCCGAAGACCATAATGACAGCCAGCAGGATCAATGTTGCAAGATAAAGCCTGGAGCCAAGAGCCTGCGCAAACGGAATTAAATATTTTCCAAGGCCGTAGGGAATTGCAATGATCTCTATAAACAATGGCGCAGTAGAGGCAAAAAATGCTATTTTCAGGATTTTTTTAAAGCTTATCTCAAATCTAAGCACCCTGACAGCCATAAAAGCAATTACTGAAACTGCAAGCATTATTATCAGGTATTTTATATAAAACGACGCGTAATTTATTATCAATACGCCCGGAATTATTATAATAAACAATGCTGCGATAAGATTTGCAATTCCGCTTTTATGGCCCAATAGGTTACGATAAGAGCTTGTGTTGAATTTTTGTATGCTGTTGAACGGCCTAAAATAAAAGAAATCCTTTGTTATCAGGACTTTCTCGCCAGTCATGTTCCTTTCGCTTACGCTTCCGTCAATTATTATCTGCGGATCATTCTCCAGCAGAACAATCGGCTGCTTTGTTTCGAATGTTGCATTTATAGAAAACACATCGACATTATCGAGCTGTTCACCTATGTAGCCGCGCAGGAAGAATAATCCTGGAATCGCTATGATGCACATTATGATGGTGCTCCAGAGTATAACCAAGGCAAGGTATTTGAAGCAGTATCTGAAAGAGCTTTTTGCAAGATCAGAATAATAAAACGGGTTGATGCTTTTAAGCGTGTTTTTCAATAGCTCGTTGTTAAGAACTTCTATAAGCCTTCTGAATGACCTGAATCTCATATTGCCTCTTTTTAGTTTTATTTATGTTTTAATTTCATTCACTAGTATAAATATTTAATTATTTTGAATTAAAACGCATTTATTTGACAAATTTAATTTTAATTTCACTCAAATATGATGCAGTCATTACTTTTAAGTTAAATAATGAGAAAAATTTATAAAACGCACTTCATTTTACTGGAAAAATGGTTACAATAACTAACAATGCTATGAAAATAAGCCTGGTAAGAAAAATCGATGATTCTTACGATATTGTTTTTGGCGCAAATCTCTTTGCCATAATTGCGAAAGAACTGAAGGAAATGAAATATGGCTCTAACTATGCCATAATAACTGATTCAAATGTTAAGCCGTTATACGGACTTTCTTTAAAAAACGCTTTAGATGGAGAAGGCATTAAGTCAGATATATTCCCTTTTGAAGCTGGTGAAAAAAATAAAACCAGAGAAACAAAAATAATAATTGAAGATCAAATGTTAGAAGCAGGATTAGGCAGAGATACAATTATTCTTGCTTTAGGCGGCGGTGTAGTGGGAGATTTAGCTGGTTTTATTGCTGCAACATATTGCAGGGGAATTCATTATATCCAGATTCCAACGACAATATTGGCTCAAGCAGATTCTTCAATAGGAGGAAAAACAGCAGTTGACACAAAACACGGAAAGAATCTTATAGGTGATTTTAAGCAGCCAAAAAAGGTTTACATTGATGTTTTAATGCTTGAGACATTAGGCAGAATGGATGTTAGAAACGGATTAGCTGAGACAATAAAACACGGAATTATACAAGACGCAGAATTTTTTGAATATCTTGAAAAAAATATAGACTTGCTGTTGGAAAAAGATAAAAAGTCTTTATTATACATTGCAATGCAAAACTGCAGGATAAAAGGAAATGTTGTTGAACAAGATCCAAATGAAAAAGGGCTAAGAAGAATTTTGAATTACGGCCATACGGCGGGCCATGCTATAGAAAAACTAAGCTGTTTTAAACTAGCGCACGGAGAATCTGTTTCTATTGGAATGATGGTTGCCGGAAGAATTGCTAATCTTCTGGGTTATTTTTCAGAGCCGGAATTAGCACAACAGGAAAAATTGCTGCAAAGAGTTGGCTTGCCCACAGAAATTCCTAAAGAGATTTCTAACGAGGAGATTATTGAAGCTACAGCAATAGACAAAAAAGCGCAAGGCAGCCGCGCAAGATATGTCCTTCCACTGGCAATAGGAAAAATGCATGAATTTGATGGCGCATATGCAACGTATGTTGATAATTGTGTTGTTTTAAAAGCTCTTCAAAAGACAAGATGAAATGGTAAACGCAATAGTTCTGGCTGGAACGCATCAGGAAAAAGGCAGATTGATTGATGGAAAGAATAAGGCATTATTGGACATAAATGGCAGTTACATTGTTGAATATGTAATTAATGCCTTAAAAAAATCAAAAAACATAAATGATATTATATTGGTTGGTCCAAAAAAAGAGCTGGAAAGCAGAGTAAATGGCTGCGTTGTACTGCAAGAAAGGGGTAATTTCCTGAATAATGCTTTTTACGCATATGAGGAATCATGCAGCAGAGGCGGGGAAGAATACGCTTTTTTTGTTTGTTGCGACATTCCTTTGCTAACTGCTGATTCTGTTGATGATTTCATAGACAGATGCTCTTTGAGAAAAGCTGATTTTTATTTTCCGATTGTAAGCGAAGATACTTTAAAAGACTATTCTGAGTTAAAAAAACCCTACATGTGTTTAGTCGAGGGCAAATACAGGACTGGAAATTCTGCATTGGTGAATGTTCATAATATAAAAAATAAAATGCTGATCGATGTGGCTTACTCTATAAGAACTCTTAAAGAAATCATTCCAAAAATCGGCTTGGTTATGCATCTTGGGGTCGTTGGACTGGAAGCAATATGGAAGCATTATATCATTAAGGACCTAAATTTAAAATATATAAGAGACTGCGTTTCTGAAAAATTAGGAACACGGTTTGAGTTTATTGAAAGCAAACATCCTGAGATATGCATGGACATCGATGAGAAAAAGGATTATTTGTTTTTAAAAAGTCTGATGGAAAAAAATATTAGCAAAAGAGATGTTGTTTAGCTATCTGACTGCGGCATTATTAGAAATATCAGCCTTTATATCTTCTTTTTCTGTTTTCAGGGACTTGTTTTCAAAAACCACTTTTTTGTTTTTTACAACCAGCTTTATTTTCAAAAAATCATCAAATGTGATTTCCTTTTCATTATTCTTATGGCCTTCAACAAAAACGCTGTCGCCTGGATCTGAATTTGGCGCTTCCAATAACTTCAGGTCTTTCCCGTCATCTGCTGCCAAAAGCATGCCGTTGCTTTCAATGCCTCTCAATAAAGCGGGCTTCAGATTAGAAACAACAACTATATTTTTGTTTTTCAATTCATCGTTTGAATAATGCTTTCTGATCCCTGCAACTAACTGCCTCTCTTCTTTTCCGAGATCTATCTTCAGAACAACAAGCTTGTCTGCATTTGGGTGATCTTTTGCCTCAATTATTCTTGCAACCTTAAGGTTCAATGGAAATATTTTTTCTTCTGTTTTTCCATGGCTTTTATTTTCCTCTGTTTTTTTTCCAGCAAACCTGTCTTTGAATTCTTCCATTTTTTTGTCTTCCAATTTACTGAATAATAGCTCTGCTTTGCCAATTTTATGGCCTTCTTTCAAAGATAATTTTCCCAGCTCATCCAGCTCAAGCTTTTCAATATTCAGCTGCTTTTTAATTGAAGCAGAGCTTGCAGGCATGAAAGGTGAAATCAAAATGGCAAGGTCTTTCACAAAGTTTGCAAGGATATAAAGCGCAGCTTTGTCTTTTGTTTTCCAGGGCTCTTTTTCCTGGAAATACTGGTTGCCGAGCTTGCTTATCAGCATTATCTGCTTCAATGACTCTTTTAATTCGATTTTATCGAGCAAATTAAGGGCCTTTTTCTCTTCTTTTCCTATTTTCTTAATGAAATCTTTGTCTGCTGCCTTTAATTCTGCTTTCGGTATTTTTCTGTCAAAGAAATTATTAATAAAAACTATTGTCCTGTTAACCAGATTGCCGATATTCGCAACAAGCTCATTATTTATTTTGCTCTGAAAGTCCTTCCAGTCAAAAACAGTATCTGTTTTCTCAGGCCTGTTGACCAAGATATAATACCGCCATACATCCGCAGGAATCCCGGTTTCAATTGCATCATCCCCAAAAACGCCCTCATTCCTGCTTTTTGAGAATTTCCCGGTTTCATAATTCAAGTACTCATTTACAGACAGGTCACTGACTAAAGCGTATCTGTCTCCTGTCCCGATTAAAAATGCAGGGAATAATATTGTATGAAACGGGATGTTGTCTTTTCCCATGAACTGCACTAATCTTGTTTTAGGGTCGAGCCAGTATTTCTTCCATTCCTTTCCAGCTTCCTTTGTTATCCCGATATAGCCAATAGGAGCATCAAACCAAGAATAAAATACTTTGTTCTCAAATCCTTTTTTCGGAACTTTAATGCCCCATTCCAGGTCGCGGGTTATGCATCTCGGCTTTAACCCTTCTTTAAGCCATGCAGCAGTCATTGTCTTTGCATTTTCGCTCCAGTTCTTCTCTGCTTTCTTAATCCATGTTTTCAATTTTTGAGAAAGCTTTGGCAGGTCGATAAAAAGATGCCTGCTTTCTTTTATAACCGGCTTTGTGCCGCACGTCTTGCATTTTGCATTCAACAATTCAGTCGCATTAAGCAGCTTTCCGCAGTTCTCGCACTGGTCGCCTCTTGCATTTTCATAGCCGCAGTTAGGGCATTTCCCCTCCACAAACCTGTCTGCAAGGAATTTATTGCACTTAGGGCAGAAGAGCTGCTCTATTGTCTCTTCTTTAATGCAGCCGCTCTTATCGAGCTTATTGAAGATATCTATTGTAATTTCTTTGTTTTCCTCTGAGCTCGTCCTGCCAAAACAATCAAAACTGCATTCAAACCATTCATAGATTTTTTTGTGTATCTTAAAATATTTATCTACCAATTGCCTGGGAGTTAATCCTTCTTCCAATGCCTTGACTTCTGATGTTGTTCCATGCTCATCTGTGCCGCATATGCTTATTGAGTCCTCTTTTTTTAATTTTAAATATCTTGAATAAACATCAGCAGAAAGAACGCAGACCAAAGTGCCTAAATGCGGCACATTGTTCACATAAGGCAGCGCGCTTGTTACAATGGTCTTTTTGGCTGGATTTTTAGTTTTTTTCATTAGTTGGCTCATTTTATTGAAAAAAGCGAAACTTTATTTAAATCTTACCAATTTGGAAAAATAAATAAAACCTGCAAAACTTTAAATACTTGCACTATTTTATAGTAGTTATAATGGAGAATTTAGCTGAATTGGACAGGATCATAAGAAATTCTTTTAAAAACGTAAAGAAAGACATAGACTTTCTAAAGAAAAAAGAAGATCGGAACTCTGCTTTGAGGGACGAGATAAGGTTCATGCAGAAGGAAATAAGGGAAATAAAGAAAAAGATGAAGATGCGATGATTAGTTTCAATAAAACATAAAATTCAGCTTATTGTTGATTAAAATGGTATTAGGATATAACCAAAAAAGGCCAACAGCAAAGAATTATCTGGATTTCTTGGATAGACTAATAAGTGGTCTGAACAGGATTGGTGATGGTAGATTGAGCCTGATGGTTTATGGCTCATTTGTCAGAGGAGACTATACTCCTGGAAGAAGTGACATTGATGCTGTTTTAACCTTTCCGCACGATGTTGTTATCGATAAAGAGTTCGTGCACGAGATTTCTGTTGTTCTTCATAAAGCGTTAGAGAGGAACAATGTTCCATTCCAAGTCTCCCCGTTAGATGTTACAATCATGCGAGACGGCACATTTAATTCCTTCACCGATGAGTTTTATAATTATTTTCAATCTGAAGGCAGGGTGGTTGTTGGCCCCGACTATAGAACTGAGATGACTTGTTTGCGGACAAAAAGCGGTGAAGAAAACACATTAAGCCATAATCTTCGCAAAACAAGACAGGCATTGTTATTTTCCGAACATGACAGAAAGGAAGATTATGAAAAATTTTTGGAAAGATTTGACGGATCTCTTAACGCGGCAAGCAGAGGTTCAAAACAGATTCTTTATCTGATTGATGGGGAATTGAGAAAAAACAGATTCTCTGCACTAAAAGAATTACCGAGGCATTTTCCAGCAGTTAATGTCGAACCATTAGAGCAAATAAGAGATCTATACCACAACACTAAAAAACTGGATAAACTTTATAGACGCCCTGATGAAGCGATGAGGGTTTGGAACTCCGCTGTCACTTTCTTTGAAGAAGTTATCCGTGAATACATTAAGAAGTTTCCATGTCAAAAGAAACATCAATTATAAGCGCATTTAAACTGCATAATCATTTCATCTTCTTCGTAACATCAATATTCGCATTGCATTTCCCGCATTGAAAGCGGATCGATTCAGCAGCGGTCTTCTTCCCGGTTTCCTCGTCAATGATCTGTATTTTTTTTCTCCTGAAAGGAACTTCAATTTCGCCTTCAAACCTGCATTTCGGGCAGTCGTATTTTACGCTGCAGACAAGGCTTTCTTCAAAAGCTTCTTCCGGCTCTGTATAGCCGCATGAATAGCAAACATACTCCTTTGCCCTTATCATGACCTTGCCTTTCTTGTCCTTCGGCTTCCCCATTCTCTCTTTTTTGCATTTAGGGCAGATCTTCCTGTAAACCCATGCAACAGCATTCCCTTCGCCAATATTCCTTCTTGTAAAATAAACAAGCTCGTCCATTGATTCCGGTTCTTTCAGCATTTCATCACCTTATTCTGTTGAATTTGTTGCATTAGTCTCAGGCAGCCAGTCCTGCTTTATGACATAGCCAACTGTATTTTTTGCGCTTTTCCCTACTGTGAAGATCCATTTGAAATATTCTGAAATAAATGCCTTTTTGCCTTCTTTAGTCCCAAAGCTTATTTTGTTTGACTGGTAGATTATAAGCCCGCCTATTATTAAAAATGCGACAATTATAAAAAGGATTTTTTTCATTTTTCCTCCAGCCTCTTTACTTCTATGCAGACTGCATCTGTGTCTGCCCTTATATTCCTGGGGCATAGCGTGTATTCGTATTTGTTTTCTTCGCAGTATTTAATAATTTTGTTTTTTTCTTCCTCATTTTTGAATTTTACAACAACATTAAGGCCGTATCTGCTCTTATGCAGTATTTCACAGCTTTTAAGGTCGTTTTTTATTTTTTGGTTTATGCCCATCATAAATTTCAGCCTTTTGTTCAGATTTACAATCTTGTTTTCAAGCGCATCAAGCTCTTTTTCTGAGAATTTATATTCCTCTATCACTTCGGGCCTGCTTATGTACCTGTCTATGAACCTTAAAACGCCGTGAACTCTTTCCTTGGTCATAAAGAAGTGCAGCAAGTTATCATTTATTGCCATAAAGCCGCCTTTTCCAAGATTAATTGGCTTCCACTGCCTGAAGCTGCCAATTGCAATATCGCCGTATTTTGCAAACTTTGTCCCAATTGAGCCTGATGCATCATTTATCAGCAGGCAGCCTCTCTTCTTGCATATCTTCTCTATAGGCTTCATCGGCTGGTCAGCAAAATAGCCTGTCAATGAATTTACAATAAGAACAGAATTTTTATCAGCTTTTTTAAAGAGATCTCTGAGATTAAGAATTCCGTAGTCTGTTTTAAGCTCGATCGGCATCAGGTCATTTTTCAATGCAAACTGTTTATACGTCAGCCAGCCACCCTGGTCCTGCATTAAGGCTTTTGTCTTGCCAAGCTTTTTTGCTATTTCAAAAGCCTTCATTATTGCTGTATTGCCCCTGTCAACAAAGACAATGTGCTTCTTGCCTGTCAGCCTGCGGAGCATCTTCGGAATGTTCGGATTCATTATGGTTTGAGTAATGTTTAAATATTTAAAGGTTGATGTTTGTTCATGGATTATTACGATTCGATAAGCAAAGGGTATGAAGAGCTGCATGGCGAAGAGCAGCTAAATAAAATCAAGATCATTAAAAAATTCCTGAAAGTAAGGAAAACAGACAAATTGCTCGATGTCGGCTGCGGAACCGGGTTGACAACAGAGCCATGGCCATGTAAAAGATTTGGAATTGATCCATCAAGAAAATTATTGTTTAAGGCAAAGCAAAAAAACAAAGAAATAGAATATAAGCTTGCTCCTGCTGAAAAAATACCCTATCCTAATCAGTTCTTTGATATTGTGATAAGCATAACAGCAATACAAAACTTCAAAGATATAGGAAAAGGGCTGAAGGAAATCAAAAGGGCTGGAAACAAGAGGTTTGTTCTCAGTTTTTTAAAAAAATCACCTAAAAAAGAGATGATTGACTGCATTATTAAAAAACACTTTAAAGTTAAAAAAGTCATTGAGGAAGATAAAGATCGGATATATTTCACGTAAGCTGATTTTCCGATAGCTTTATAAATAACTTAATATTCCATATTTCTGTAAGAGAGAAAAAGGAAACCATATACCTATTTTCTCAGTTGATCAAAAACTGTTTTGGTGTATAATGGCAAAAAAATTGAAAGCTATGATGCCAAGCATGAGAGAGCGCAAACGCTATGTTGCGTTTCAGATCATCTCAAAAGAGCCTATAAGGCCTTTTAAAGCAGTCTCTGATGCAATATGGCAGGGCTGCCTAAGGTTTTTGGGAGAGCTTGGAGCTGCCAAGGCAGGCATATGGATATTAGCAGACAAATTTAATGAAGAAAATCAGAAAGGTTTAATAAGGGTAAATCATAAATATGCCAATGAGTTGAAGGGCGCTTTGGCGCTGATAAAAAACATAAACGGCATTGAAGTCATTGTGAGATCAACAGGAACATCGGGAATAATGAAAAAAGCAGAGGAAAGATATTTAAAAAATAATTAAAATTCAATAAATAAATTAAAAAAATAAAGCTAAAAACAAACTTTGAGGTGAAATTAAAATGGTGCAACAGCCTTTACCGCATCAAGTGATGGGATATGACAGGGCAATAACAATGTTCAGCCCTGACGGAAGATTGCTTCAGGTAGAATACGCTAAAAAGACAGTCAAGCAGGGCAGCACAGCCATCGGCATAGTCTGCTCAGACGGTGTTGTCCTTGTGACAGACAAGAGGATAGTTGACAAGCTTGTTGTGCCGGAAAGCGTTGAAAAGATATGGCAGATTGATGATCATATCGGCGCAACTGCTTCAGGAATCTTATCTGATGCCCGCGTTCTGATAGAAAGAGCGCAGCTGGCAGCCCAGAGGCACAGAATAACTTATGATTCAGACATTGACGTGCTAAGCATTGTAAAAGACATCTGCAATCTGAAGCAGATAACCACGCAGTCAGGCGGATTCAGGCCTTTTGGCGTCTCAATCCTGATTGCAGGAATTGACTCTGACGGGCCAAAGCTTTTTGAGACTGACCCTACCGGCATCTTCTTCCAGTACAGGGCAGCTGTGATTGGAGAAGGCGAAATCGAGGTTGAGGCTATTTTAAACAAGGATTACAAGGAAACAATAACAGTTGAGGAAGCCTTAAAGCTTGCAATAAGCTCATTGGCAAAGATTCTTGACAAGGATTTCAGCGTTGAAAGGATTGATGCAGCATACATAATGACCAAAGAGAAGAAATTCACTAAAATGGGCAAAGAAAGAGTTGACAAAATATTAAAAGACACCAAGAAAAAATAAAAAACAGGAATAAGCAAAAATGCCAGGAATTACTTTTGACAAGGAAAGGTTCTCCATAAACATTGCGAGAATAAAGAAAGGCGGCAATGTTTTTGAAATTCCGATTGACGCTGACCTTGCAGTGGAATTCAAAAAAGGAAAAATATCTGAAATAAGGGACGTCATTAAATCCGAGCATATTTTTTCTGATGCCAAAAAAGGATTGAGGGCAGGCGAGCATTTGATGCAGCAGGTTTTCGGCGCATCTGACCCATTAAAAGTTGCAGAAATAATCCTGAAAGAAGGCGAGATACAATTAACTGCTGATCACAGGGAAAAGATGAGGGAAGAAAAAAAGAAAAGGATAATGGATATAATACACAGGAACGGCGTTGACCCGAGAACAGATGCGCCGCATCCGATTACAAGGATAGAGAATGCATTTGAGCAGGCAAAAATAAGAATAGACGAGATGAGGTCTGCAGAAGAGCAGGTTGATGATGTTTTGAAGCAGCTAAGGCCCATAATGCCGATAAGGTTCGAGATAAAGGAAATACAGGTTCATATTCCCGCGATTCACGCCTCAAAGTCATATTCAGTTGTGAAGCACTTCTCAAAAATGCTGAAAGAGGAGTGGATGAATGATGGGTCGCTTCTTGCTGTTGTTGAGCTTCCTGGAGGCTTAGAGCAGGAGTTCTATGATAAGTTAAACACGGCAACGCATGGCGATGCAGATTGCAAGGTTATAAAAACAAAATGACAACAAAAGGTGAAAAATAAAATGAGCGAGCTATTAGTTAAAGAAAAAGAAGTGGTTATTCCTGGAGAAGAATTAGCATCCGGAATGGACTATCTGCCGTCTTATGGAACATACAGGGACGGCGACAGGGTTGTGGCTGCAAAATTAGGCGTGATTAATGTTGAAGGAAAGGTTATAAAGATATTTCCTTTATCCGGGCAGTATCTTCCGAAAAAATACGATACAATAATCGGCGGGGTTGTTGATGTACTGATGAGCGGATGGAGAATAGACACATTCTCGCCTTACACAGCAATGCTTCCTGTAAGGGATGCTGTGATGGGCTTTGTAAACAAAGGAGCTGATTTGACGCAGTATTTCGATCTAGGCGATTATGTTGTTACAAAAATATTTAATGTAACATCGCAAAAATTAGTTGACGTCACAATGAAAGGCCCTGGCTTGAGGAAGCTGAAAGGCGGCAGGATAATAAGGGTTAACTGCAACAAGGTTCCGAGGATAATTGGGAAAGGCGGCAGCATGATTGGCTTGGTAAAGCAGGCCACTAACTGCAGGATTATAGTGGGCCAGAACGGACTCATATGGATCGATGGAGAGCCGAAAGACGAGGTTGATGCTGTAAATTTCATCAAAAAAATAGAAAATGAGGCGCATACTTCAGGCCTGACAGAAAAAATGAAAGAATACCTTGAAAAAACAACAGGGAAAAAACTGACAATCAATACTGAAAGCGCTGAAGATAAAGGTGATCAAAATGAGCTATAAGAAGAGATTTGACGGAAGAAAATTTGATGAAACAAGGGCAATAGAAGCCAAGGCAGGCGTTATACCAAGAGCAGACGGCTCTGCTTATTTCAGGATTGGAAAAACAATTGCTTATGCTGCTGTTTACGGGCCAAGGAACCTGTATCCTAAGTTTTTGCAGGATCCTGGAAAAGGAATCCTGAGGTGCAGGTACAACATGATGCCCTTTTCAGGAGCAGGCGAGAGGGTAAGGCCTGGCGGATCAAGAAGATCAAAGGAAATTTCAATGGTCACGGAAAAGGCATTGCTGCCTGTTGTTGACCTGAGCGAATTCCAGAATTCTGTTGTTGATATTTTTATAGAATTGCCGCAGACAGATGCAGGGACAAGATGCGCCGGGATATGCGCTGCTTCAATTGCACTGGCAGATGCCGGAATTCCGATGAAAGACATGGTTGCCGCTGTTTCCGTAGGCATAGTTGATGACCAGGTTCTTGTTGACCTTGATTATGAAGAGGAAGCTTATGAAGCAGGCCCTGTTGCAGACATACCGGTTGCATTCATCAATAGGACTGGCGAGGTAACGTTGCTGCAGATGGACGGAGAGATATCAAAAGATAACTTGAAGAAAGCAATTGAAATGGGAAGAAAAGCATGCCTGAAGATAAATGATATACAAAAAAAAGCATTAAAAGACAAATATGGTGAGCAAAATGAATGAACAACTTAGAGAGCACATTATAAAATCATTGTCAGCCGGAATAAGGTTTGACGGAAGAAAGCCATTGGAATACAGAACTGTTTCAGTTGAGTACGGAGTTTCAAAAAACGCAGAAGGGTCTAGCAGGGTGAAAATCGGCGAAACAGAAGTTATTGCAGGAGTTAAGCTGAGCATTGACAAGCCCTATCCTGACACTCCTGACGATGGTGTGATGAGTGTAAATGCGGAATTATTGCCATTGTCAAGCCCTGAATTTGAAGGAGGCCCGCCAGATGAGCAGTCTATTGAGCTTGCAAGGGTTGTTGACAGGGGAATAAGAGAATCAAAGGCAATTGACACCAAGAAGCTGTGCATTAAGAAAAACGAGAAAGTATGGATGATAAGCGTTGATATTGTTACGATAAATGACTCGGGCAATTTGATTGATGCTTCTGCAATAGCAGCGCTTGCTGCATTGAAAGATGCAAAATTTCCCAGCGTTAAGGATGAAATGGTTGATTATAAGAAACTGACAGCTGAAAAGCTGCCCATGAAAAAGGATCCAATGGCAATAACAGTTTATAAGATCGGCGGGCATTTCATTGTTGACCCTGATTTGGATGAAGAAAAGGTCTATGACGCAAGATTAACTGTAACAACAACTCCTGACGGAACAATCTCGGCTCTGCAGAAAGGCGGAGATCTGCCATTGACAATGGAAGATGTTGAGAAGATGGTGGATACTGGGATTGACAAGGCAAAGGAGCTGAGGAAGATGCTTTAGGGTTTTTAATTTGATTTATTTTATTTTCTCAAGGTTATATCACTAACAAATAGTTACAAAACGAAAGATTTATAAAGGCTGGATTTATTCTATATTTAAGGTAATCAAAATGAGTAAATTAACAATCGTCAGACAAGCATTGGAAACAAATCCAGAAGTTGTTATAGTTAATGCTGATGTAAGAAACTATTTGCCCGATAGAAATGGTTTTTTTTGTCATATTGTTAGTTATTGGGTTGCTCCAAAAAATGGTTTATACACGGCAGATGAGCTTCAAACATTTATGATGGGTCTAGTTCCTGATTTAACTCCAACCCAAAAAGATGCTTTCAGGCAATATGATAAAAATGGGGATTTACAATTCGGAAAGTTATATTTTGATGAAAAAGTTGGAGAAGAAAGAAGGACAACAAAAAGAATTCTTACATTAACTGATGAAGAACTACTTAATGTTGCTGGATTTGTTGATGGAAAACAGACAATTGACGAAGATGTAACAGAAAAATATACGCGAAGAACCTGGGTTTGTCCATTTCCAAATGAAGCATTTGCAAGAGATGTTCTTAAGGGGAAATTAGCATTTTCTCAATATTGTGCTAAACTAAGCGATTTAAAAAAATATCAACCAAATTTAATTCAAAGATTAGCAGGTAGAAAATAAGACGCCTGCCCTATTTTATTAATTCTTAAAAATTTTAGCTCAATCGCTTATTGAAACTAACTATGATTTAGCGATCCCGCCAATAGGGTAAGTTAAAGTTCTACAATTTTAATGCTTAATTATTATTTCTCTTTCTTTGGTTTTTTCATGCACATGGTGCTTTGTTGTTTCCCAATAGAACTCTCTGAATTTCCTGATCACAGGATTTGCTAAATTGAGCCTGTACATTTTGGCTTTTCCAACTGTTCTTGTTTTTATTATTACTCCCTCTTCTTCTAATTTTTCCCAGAAGAGTTTAAGTGTGGAGTAACCAATGCCTGAAAGATCTGCTATATCTGTCATGCTGTAATCAAAGTCCTCATTAACCACTAAAAAGTCCAGCACTCTCAATATGGGGGAATCTCCAAAAATCCTTAAAAATATTGTTTTGCCTTCCATTGTAAATAGAATGAAGAGCAAGTTATATATAAATATTTCTATTTTTAGCCGATATTGGCTATGAATATTAATTAAAATAATAAGTCTTTTATATTCTGTGTTTTTAAAAAAGATTTAATGGGAAAGAAATTAGCCAAAACTGACTATGAGAAGATAAAGAAGAATATCCTTAAGAAGCTATATTCTAATGAAGCATTTAGCAAAGGTCACTTATTGTACGAAAGGCTGATGTCAGGAATCCCTTCTCACCTGAAAGGATCTGTAGAAGATGTTCTCAAAGACCTTATAAAAGAAGAATTGGTCTCGTTTTATGGAAAAACAAAACACGGAGATGCCTATCAGCTAAATATCAAAAAGCTAAAGGAGATTGAAGTTTTATTGGAAATTGCTTAATCCAAAACCTTTATTAATTTAACCTAAATTGCGTCCTTATGAAATTTTTATTTGAGCCTATATGGAAGGAATTTGAGAAACTGCAGGGAAAAAGCAATAAAACATATAAGCACAATATTAGAGCGGCTGGTTACGCCTTTAGATTAGCCAATAAGCTAATCGATTGCATTCAATCTGGAGATGACTATCTTATTGAATTATTCAACAAGTTAAAGTTATTAGGCCTTAATGAGTTAAGTTATAAAGCATATCAAGCTACGCTACATCATGATATTGGCAAGTTCTACACGCCTGATGAAATTCTGAATAAAAAGGGGAAACTTTCACCGAGAGAATTTTATGAATTATGGCCTCACCCTTATCATGGCATGGAAATGCTGGTTGAAGAAGGCTGTGAAGACAGGGATATTTTAATTGGCGTTTACTTATCTCATGAGAGGCTTAATGAAAGGGGCTATTTCAAAACAAAAGATGAGGATATTAGCCTTATTGCAAGGATCATTGCTGTGGCTGATGTCTTTGATACAAAAGTCGAGCCGCATGTCAACGGAGAAGCGGCAAGAAGCGATAAACAGGCAGCTTTGGAATTGATGCTTGACAAGGGTTTAGATCAGCATATTGTCAGGAATTTTATTGAAATGGAAGGAATTAAAATCTCGATTTCCGATAGATTTAAAAATAAACTGGTTTTCCAAATATCAGAATGGCAGAATCAAAACAATTACCCCAGGAACCGATAAAATACACAAGGTATGAAAAGGTAAGGATCATCGGAAGCAGGGCATTGCAGATCTCAATGGGCGCCCCGTTTCTGGTTAAGCTTTCTAAGGAAGATCTTGAGAGGCTGCATTACAACCCGATTGATATTGCGAAGATCGAGTTTGAAAAGGATGCTGTTCCGATAACTGTCAAGAGGCCGTTGCCCGGGACGAAATAGTCAAGAAACCGCATACTTCTTATCCAAAACCCAAAAATTTATAAAATAGCTCCTTTTATATGCTGCATGGGGTGATATTACGTGGTTAAAAAGTCAAAGAAAAAGGCAGTAAAATTGGCAAGAAAAGTTGTGAAAAAATACAAAAAGCCTGCTAAGAAAGCAGCAAAAGCTGTGAAAAAGGTTCAGAAGGCTGTGAAGAAGATTGTCAAGAAAGCTGTTAAAAAGGCAGTCAGAGCTCCAAAACAAGCAGCTGAACAGCCGCAGGAAAAGGAAATTGGAGCTGTAACGCATTACTTTACAAACATAGGTGTTGCGGTGATCAAGCTCAACGGCACATTAAGAATCGGCGACGAAATACATGTAAAGGGCGCAACCTCTGACTTCAGGCAAAGAGTCGAAAGCATGCAAATAGAGCATGATAAGATACAGGAAGCAAAAGCAGGCCAGAGCATTGGACTAAAGGTTGCGGATCACGCAAGGGAGCATGACATGGTTTACAAGGTTTGATTGAAAAAAAGCTCTTTTATTTTTTCTTTGTTTGTTCTTTCCATTCCTTTTAACGTTTCTTCTAGAACGTAATGCACAAATTGGGGAGTTAATGGACAATAAAATTCCAGCTGATGCTCATTAAATGCCTTGGCGGAACTTTCAATAAATTTCATAGGATGAATCAGGGCAGTGTCCTTCATGAACTTGTCCCTGATGCCGTGAGGCAAACATGTGATAATTAATTTATCTTCTCTTTGCTCTGTTTTTTTGTTTATTAAGCCTTCATAAGATGCGCCCAAGCCAAATGCAGCCAAAAAAGACTGCCTGTAAATGCCTGTTACATCATCTATTTTCTTATCGTAAATCTCTTTAACCCTGCCGATGTCATTTTCTTTGCACATTTCTATGATGCTGTTTCTGAAATTTTTGCCTTTCTCTTCTTTAAAAATCAGCTTATGATAATCAATGAATTCATATGTTGTTGCCCTTGCTTCCTTAAGAAATTCAAATATCAGATAATACAGCTTTCTTGCTGAATAAGGCGCATTTAGTTCTTCAAGAAGCATTAAGCCTTCCCTTTCAGCTTTGTTAATTGTAAACAGGTCAATAAAATGCACCATTTCATGACGGGATGATTTTTTTATAGATTGTATGCTCCCTCCATTAAGGAAGAATGTTGGAAAAAGCCTCTCAGCCAACGCCCTTCCGTGATACTTGACTATGCAGTGCTCTTTTGTTGAGTTTTTTTCATCGATTGTCGCTGTGTTCTCTGCTTCATCCTCTATTGCCCTCGACACCTCAAGCGTTATTTTTTTAGGCGGGAAAAGCGCCTGCTCCCCGAGATGCAAAGGCAAAGGAAATTCTTTTAGCATATCTAAGAAGATCTCTGCATAGATAGTTTCAACTTTCTTTTCAAAGTCGGCAAACAAAATGCGGCTTCCCAGAAAAATATTTGAATCGATTTTTGCTGCCATCATTAAGCGCCTGTTTCTTTTTAGATCGTTCGGCTTTTTTCTCCGGCTATATGCGTTGACCAAGTTGCCAAAATCGAAAGAGAAATCGTTTTCACAGTATTGCTGTTTATTGAATGCGAGAAATACACCAACATCTTTGCCGTTAAGGTTAATTGTGCGGATTAATTTAGCTTCGAGATCCCCCATAAGCCTGAAATTTCATTGAAATATAAAAAACTTCTGGTTGAGGTTCAAATACTGCCTATTTTGAACTAGCTAATTTCGTAATAAGCTCGTTGCTTCTTTTCATTCCTTCAGGAATTCTATCTTTAAAAAATTCCTTAGCGGCATTAAATTGCTGCTTATATCCTTCAACATCGCCACGACCAATTATCGAAGACCATTCCCTGACAGCAGTATGGAATTCTAAATCATCTCCTCTTAATTTTTTATCGAATAATGCTGTTTGGAGTGATTCTTCAAGAAGCTCAGGAGTTCTGAATAGGTATTCTGCAATTCCTAACCAGAGCTTGAATAAGGGCGTTTCGCACACTCTGTTTTTGTAAGGATTTATCCCTAGTTGATACCAAGCATCAACCATTGCCAAAAGGCTTAGGTGGGAATTTGGCTTTCTTTTTGGCTGGCTGCCTAAGCCAAATTGTATCGTAACATTTGGTTCTTTAAATAATTTGTCCAATACTAATGTTGAATCTTCATTCCCAAACACAAAATCGCCTGCTTTTCTTATCCGGTCTCTGAGCTGTTTTTCATCTTCTTGAATCATTAATTTAAACAATTCTGATTCTGATTTTGCATATTGGCTAATCTGTTCCTTTGCAAAAGGATTTAGAATTGCTAACCCGGAGTATACGTGCGCTTTCCCGCCATAAATTCTCAGCATTAACAATATCTTTATGTTGTCAATTCTATTAGTATAAGATGGGCTTTCCCAAGGGTAAAAACCTGCATTTTTCCATGCTGTTCCCATGCTCTCAAATCCTACATGGGGGTTTGCTTGCGTATCTGCTGTGATTCTATCGTGCTCTTGATAAGTTGGAATTTCTATAATTCTTGAGCCTAATTTACTTAAAGTTTCAATTGCCCTTTTATAAGCATAATCAGAACTTCTGTGCCTTATAACTGCTAAGCCTTGCCCATCAGGGCTAACTGAAGAGCCATGCAAAGAATGGCAAGTAACTATATTCGCGTCTTCAGGCAGATATTTCTCAAAAGCTTCAATCTCGGGCGTCTTGACAGAAGTTTGGCCTGCAACTATTGCTCCTTGTTTTGTTGATGGGCTGCATTGCCTCACAACTCTGCCAATATTTTCTGCTTCTACTGAATAAAATATAAAATCGCTTCTTCTAGAAACAGCAATTCCGTCATCTAAAATACAAACACCAGTTCCCTGCAATTCCTGCTCTAATTGACTTCTTTTTTCAGGCAGATCACAGCCATTAACCCTGTAACCGCATCTAGAAAATTCGCGGGCATATAATTTCCCCATGTCACCCAAACCAATAATGCCAATTTCCATGGCAAGAGAGATATTCGGGTATTTATAATTCTTTTTATTTTGCAACTACCGTAAAGTTAATAAATAAACTCAAATTAAGCCAAGAATACCGCATTTTCAGCAATATTTAAGAAGCAACCATAACCTTTATAAATAAACTCAAAATACCTTTTAATGCATATTTAGCATATAGGAGGTTTTAAACATGGCAAAAGAAAAAACACATATAAACCTTGTATTTATCGGGCATGTAGATCATGGTAAATCAACGACTGTCGGCAGATTATTGTACGATTCTAAGCATATTGACGAGGCAACACTCAGAAAGCTAAAAGAGAGAGCAAAGGAAGTTGGAAAGCCTGGCTTTGAATTTGCATTCGTAATGGACAATCTTAAAGAAGAGCAGGAAAGGGGAGTTACAATTGACCTTAGCCACCAGAAATTTAATACGCCAAAATACTATTTCACAATAATTGACGCTCCTGGCCATAAAGACTTTATTAAAAATATGATTACAGGAGCAGCCCAGGCAGATGCAGGCGTCTTAGTTGTAAGCGCAAATCCGGGAGACGGTGTGCAGGCTCAGACAAAAGAGCACGTTTTTCTGGCAAGAACATTGGGTGTCAACCAATTAATAATTTCTATTAACAAAATGGACATGGCAAAGTTTGATGAAAAAAGATGGACTCAAGTCAAGGACGAAGTAAGCGCATTATTGAAAAGCGTTGGCTATGACCCAAGCAAAATACAGTTCCTGGCAACAGCAGCTTATCCTGGCGAAAATATTGTAAACAAGTCAGTGAATATGCCCTGGTATAAAGGCCCTACATTAATGGAGGCAATTGACAATCTGAATCCTCCTGAAAAGCCAACACAACTTCCGTTAAGGCTTCCGATACAGGATGTTTACAACATCACAGGAATCGGAGTTGTACCTGTCGGCAGAGTTGAAACTGGCATAATAAAAGTTGGCGACAAAGTTGTATTCATGCCTGGCAGAGAAGGAAAAGGCGTGCAGGGAGAAGTAAAAACCATAGAGATGCACCATGAGCAGATGCAGCAGGCTGAGCCAGGAGACAACATCGGATTTAACGTCAGGGGAATCGGCAAAAATGATATTACGAGAGGCGATGTTCTTGGCCATACTGACAATCCGCCAACAGTTGCAACAGAGTTTACAGCGCAGATTGTTGTATTGAACCATCCAACTGTTGTAACAGTGGGCTACACGCCAGTGTTCCATATTCACACTTCACAAACAGCATGCCAAATAATAGCTATAAAGAAAAAGCTGAACCCGGCAACTGGCGAGACACTGCAGGAAAATCCTGATTTTATCAAAAACGGGGATGCTGCAATTGTACAGGTTAAGCCTGTTGTTCCGTTGGTCATTGAAAGGCAGAAGGACATCCCGCATATGTCGAGGTTTGCTGTGCGTGATTCAGGAGCAACAGTCGCTGCCGGCATGTGTATTGACTTGGTCAAAAAGGCCTAAACTTTTTTCCCTTTAACTAGGGACATGGTGAACTGAAGCTCATCATGCGGCAAACGACTTCAGCAACAAAACAAGGAAACCAAAATGCAAAAAGCAAGAATAAAACTAGCAAGCACAAACATAGAGCAGATAAATGAAGTGTGCAGAAGCATACAAGAGATAGCTGAAAAAACTGGAGTCGATATGCGCGGCCCTATTCCTTTGCCTACTAAAAAGCTCAGGTTAACCACCAGAAAAGGCCCTGATGGCGGCGGTACAGCAATGTGGGACCATTACGAGATGAGGATCCACAAAAGGCTCATAGACCTGGGCATTGATGAAAGAGCCTTGAGATTGGTTATGCGCGTTCCTATTCCTGAAGGCCTGAATATAGAGATTGAGATGATTGATGTATAATTCTAGTTGTGCCTAAAGGCGTAGTTTCAGCATCATGCATAAACAATCTTCCCAAGTAAGGGCAATATAAAGTACTGCATTAATAAATAAATCACCGCCATTATAACAATAATTGTTGCGATGAAGTACTTCTTTCTTTTGATTGCATTTGGATCTATTGAGCAGGCACTGCCTTCTTTCCTTACATTGATGAGTATTGCGAACAATACAAACAATGCCCCCGCAATAAGAAAAAATGGCTTATACTTTGAAAAGCTCAATGCAAAAGATAAGCTTCCAAGCCCAAAAAATACAATAACTAAGGGGGTTATACAGCACAGTGAGGCAATTGCAGCGCCTGCTGCTCCAAAGCCCATGCCTTTTTTTATGCCAAAATCTTTTTGTTCCATCGTCAGTTATTTTTTAGCGCTTTTACAGTGTTGATCATTTCTTCTGGTGCAGGCATATCTAACAAGACTTTTCCAGAGTAAGTGTCTTTAAGCATACTCACGATGTGCTCTTTACTCACCTTATTTGCATCATATATGAATTCACCTTTATCATCTGCATTGCTTACTCTTGAAACAACTACCCCATCAATCTCTGAAATCATTTTTGCAACGCCAGGACCGCAAGACGCGCAGTACATGCCTTTTATTTCAAGCACTAAATGGCGTAAATTTCCAGATGATGCAGTTTCTGTGCTGTGCCCAGTTACAGGGCTCGCAGTTTGGCTTTTTGCGCATCCTGCAAGCACAGCCAGAACAAAAAGCAACCCCAATATCGAATAATTGATTGTTTTTTCCATTTTAAACCTCCATAATTTTATTTTTAATTATAGTTGTGCGAGTGTATATTTTATTAACCTTTGACCGTCAAAACAATATTTTGATTTTAAAAACAAAATATTTAAAAGCTTTTAGTTATTTCTGTTGATTATGAGCTTTGTAGTCATAGCGCCGGTAGGAGACAATCTTAAGGCATTATTTATCGGCATGAAGGAATTTCCTACGGAAAAAGTGATTTTGATAACTCCAAGCGAGAATCTAAAGGCCGCCAGGGGGCTTTCAAAAAACCTTGAAAACTTTACAATAAAGTCAGAAATTGTTGAAATAAGCGGCAATATGATGGAAGAAATGTTTAAGGCTTTTGGAAAATTGTGCTCTGTTTATTCTTCCGAGAAATTGCTGGTAAATGTTGCAACTGGCGACAGGATAAGCACTTGCGCTGCATTGAGCGCGGCATTTGCAAATGGCCTGAAGGCATTCGGAGTTATGGGGGATACAGTAATGCTTTTGCCAATAATGAAACTGTCTTATTACAATGAATTGAGCGATAACAAGCTAAAAATCATGAAAGCATTGAATTCAGACAGCCATTTATCACTCAATGAACTAAAAAAGAAAACCAGCCTGTCAATTGCTCTTTTATCATATCACGTTAGCGGGACTTACAAACACAAAGGGCTGAAACATCTTCGCCTTGTTGAAACAAAAGAAGAACACAAAAATTTATTTGTAAAACTTTCAAGATGGGTGGAATGTTGCTGCTATTCACCGCATCAGGTGGTTAATTGGAAATGTTCACATTTCCAATTTGCTCAAAAATGCAAGCATTTTTGACACTTGATCATGCTCAAAAATTTTCCATAAGCGAAAAAAGTTGGCTTTTAGCAACCAGTTAAAAACTGGTGGAAAATTTTTGACATTATATGATGCCATTCAATATTACAACAAATAGTGAACTGCAAAAATTTAGAAAAATATTAGAACACAGCCATCTTTCTATAGTGAAATGAGCTATACCCGCAGGGAAAAAGCCAAATACAACGCAAAAAGGCTTATTGAAGTTGTAAGCCAGAAATTAAGCAGGCCTATTGCAAGGTGGAGCCTTCAAAGAAGATTAAATATTAATGTAATCGGCTCAGAGAAAAAACCAAAAGATGATTCTTTTATAGAAGTTTGCAATCACGCAACATATGCAGACGGCCTTATCCTGGGAGCTTATGAGCAAAGAATTATTCACTTTTGGATTCAAAAAGAAGATCCTGAGAATAGGCTGAGCTATGCAAGAAGAACACTTTACAATTTCCTGATATGGATGTGGGGGCATATAGGGGTTAGCGTGTTAGAAGGCAAATCCAGCAATAAGAATGCTATAAAGAGATCAATTGATTACTTGAATTTTAGAAAAAGCATTATTGCCATTTTCCCCGAGGGGCCCACTATGGATGCCAGAGAGTATGCCGAGAACGGGAAAAGGCCCCCTCTTCACAGAGGAGCAGCTCATATTGCTTTAATTTCCGAAAAGCCAATAGTTCCAATTGGCATTTATGTGGATGTTCCAGAATACATGAAACCAACAATATTTGACAGGAAAAGAAAAAACAAAAAAATAATCGAAAATTACATTAAAAAACATGGAAAACTAGATTACAGAATAACAGTTGGCGACCCCATATACGTTAAGAATAGAGGCAATAATAGCTGTGAATTGGCCACAGGAAATACTGAAGATCCACTAGATACTAAAAAGGTTTATTTTAAAAATCAAAAAGAATTGGAAACAATACTGATCAATGAGGCAATGAAGCAATGCTATAAACTGGCTGATCCGAATAATATTGAAGGAAAACTAAATAAGAGCCTATTTCTTTCTTATGATCCTAGCCAAAAACAATGCGCCTATTAAAAACATCGCAATATTCAATATCTGCCCCATTGTCAGGCCAAAGGCAATAAACCCAAGCT
>JACPBO010000007.1 GCA_016180285.1 Candidatus Woesearchaeota archaeon | reverse complement strand
GAAGCAATAGCTGGCACTCTGGAAAAACCTTTTGTAGAAGTAACCCCCGATCAGATTTTCAGAGGCGTTGTAGGAACAACAGAAGAAAGAATACGGCAAGTTATAACTAGGGCTGTTTACAGCAATGCATTGTTATTTATACCCAACATCAATGGTTTAGTTGGCTATAAGGCAGAAGGGTGGCAAGAATCTTTCAACACAGTGCTCAGGAGTGTAATGCTTGATGCGAAGAAGGAGCATAATGGGGAAGCTGTAGTAGTAGCAACTGTTTCAGAGCCATATGTGCAAATACCCTCAAGCATAAAAACATTATTTGACCACTTCATATACTTCGATATTCCTTCTAAAGAGGAGCAAAAATTGTTATGGCAACAGTATATAAGCGAATATGGCGGACCTTCCAAAATAGACACTGAAGAAGTTGTCAGGGTCAACCCAACTTTGTTGCCTGGAGAAATAGCGCAAGCTTGCAAGCATATGAGAGAAATTATTGGAGCCGGAGCCACAACCGAACACTATAAGTCAATAGGCTCATCATATAAGCGCAGAACACAAGACGAATTAGAGGCTATCAAGAAGGGATTTAAAACAGTTATGGACAGAGATAGCATAGATACATACACTGAACTGCAATCATTAAAACAGGCTTTAGAAGGTGCTAAAAAATGAAGGAAAAACTAATTGAGGTCATTAAGCGGGAAAATCTGGAAGAAATAGAATTGCCCACCGGGCCAAATGAAAAGGTTTACATAGCTGATGAAAAAACCATAAATAAATTAAGTAGTGCTGGATTAATAGATGACAAAAACTACAGCTTATTGCAGATAAAAATTGAAAATGTAGAGAGTAAAAGTTATCTTATTCTGCCAAAAAAGGTTTATTATTTTATGAGAATGCCTGGTGAGACTTCTGGCTCTGATGCTTTAGACGAATTATTAGAAACGCATCAAGATGTAATAAGCTTGGAAGCAAGGCTTGGCAGCGCAAAAAGCGATTCAAAAATAATGCTGACATTGGCTGATGCAGGCCAGCAAGTAAAGCATAGCTATGAAACTCAACTTATAAATAATATTGTTAGCAGTGGCGAGCTAGATGATCGAAAGCTTGCAGAATATGGTTTAAAAGACCCTGAAATAAAAAAACGGGTTGATTTCGTCATTGCAAAAATAACAGGCAAAACTGCTCAAGAGTTAAAAGATACTCCTTTATCAAAAGTTTTGATTCATAAGACAATTGCAGTTGATAGGGAAATGACTGTCAGCCGCAATAAAAGAATAAGGTGCTATGTTGGAAGCCATTTTGAATGGCGAGATAAAGTTGTTGATGAAAAAGCCAGAAGACAAGTTCCAATAGACCTATATTTTACTCCAGAAACGCAGAATATGTTGGATGAAGCAGTTGAGATAGCCAAAAGCAAAGGATACACAAAAGGCGCTGGAGTTCATTCTATAACTAATTACAGAAATCTTCTAGCCACACAAATAAACTTAGAAGTGGCAAAGGTAAGCCCTGAAAAAACCTTGCCTATAGAAACGCCTGCAAAGGGTGGTGAGAGGTATGAGCGTTGAGGTTATTGAAGGCGCTATAACGAAACAGGATATGTTTCGTGATGTAAAATCCTTGCTTAATGGTCTAAGAGAACTTAGAAATAACTATAAAACACAGCTTTTAGAGTCAAGAGTAACTAAAAAATCAAGGCAAAAAGCAAACGAAAATTATGAAAATGCAAAAAGAGCAAGTCAAGAATACCTGAATCAGGCTTTAAGGCTAGGAAATGTTTTACAATCATTATACCGAATGGATGAACTTTCAGATCGCAAGAAAACAGTAGACGAAGCTGTTAAATTGTTAAACCATGGGAACAACATAAGCTATGAAACAAACTTCTTTTGGAAAGGCACAGAATTAGACAAAACTCTAACAAATCTGGCTTTTGCTTATCAAGGCTTAGAAGCGCAGGAAGAGGATAAAGTGCATCTTTTACATGCTCTGGAATTATTCTTATCAAAATCTTTGCCAATTTCGCAACAACAAAAAATATGGGACGGCATAGAGCCTTTTAAGGGCAAAACAACGCCTATAAAGGGATTTGGAGAAAAATTTGGCGAAACAATAGAAACTGTTTTGGCATCCATCTTGGGCCATTCATTTAAAATAGAAGATGAAGGCGGCGTATTGGTGATTAATAACAGAGGGAAGGATGTTAAAAGTGTGCTAGAAAAAGCGATACGCGAAGGATGGGATAATATCATATTATCATCAAATGAAAATAATATGAAAAAGCTGTCAGGATCAATTGAAGGCTTACAGTATGAAAGAATAAATATTGAAGATCAAAAAGGCATATTTTCAGAAGCCGGTAGCAGACTTTCAAAAGCAGCGCAATATGCACTTTACCCTGTTTATCCCTTTTTGCCAAGGGCTATAAAAAGAGAATTTTCCATAAAACCCAGTAGCAAATACGCAGAGTATGCACTTCCTATTTATAGTGTAGTTGAGATAATCGGTGGCGCCATAACAGCAATAGCTGGGCTTACGCAATGGAAAATGTTTGGTTTAGTTGGACCGTATTTTGCGATTGATGGCATAATAAGAATGAGGCAAATGTTCAAAAATGAAAATATAGAGGATAAAGATGTATTTGGTGGCGCAGTTATCCTAGAGCCAGTTGCAGCTTTAGGCGTTTCTGCTTACAAAAAGATCAGAGGCCCTGATGAAAACAGGGAGATATGGAGATATAATGTGAGCATCAATAGAGAAACTAAAGAAAAGGGGCGTGATTTAACTATCTGCGGCATATCTGATGCGGCCTCACATATTGCAAATTTTAATCCGTCAAAAGCTGCTTGGGAAAGCATTAGCCCAACAATAGAGGCTTACAAGCTTTTTGGAGCGACTTTAGAAAGAGAGCTTGACAATGTTAATGCAAAAAAAGTCATATATAATAACCTCAAAGAACAAGGGGTCTTATATTTTGCGTCAACAAGGCAGATTAATGATATGCACGTTACACTTTTATCCACTTTTTTAAATGATGGAAGCTTGTCAAATAACTATATTAAGGGTTTGCTGACAATAATACACAAAAATGACTTTTCTGGCAAGGAGCTTGAAGAACTAGCTACAAGCATTCCTAAAATAAGTGAGGCGCAAGCTAGTGAAAAAGTTGAAGATAGCTTAAAAGTTGTTCAACCATTATACGCTCGCATTGCTTTATGGAAAAACCAACAGCCGCTATACGAAGCGGAGGCTTAATTACAATGGTAAGAATGAATATAATGTCACCGGGCATATTCCTCAGAAAAGGAGCATCTGCTGTATTAATTTTAGCTTCTTTAATTTTAGGCTATTCTGCTTCCAGGGGCTGTGTAAATTTTTTCAGACAAAATTATTCTGCTGAAGCGCGCCAGAAAACAAGATATGATAAAACAATAAAAGAAATACAAAAAGGAATAATCAATAGCGAGTTTGAAAAAGCAGAAAACTTAATACAAAGGCTTGAGCATGAAGATGGCTGGAAACAATACCCTGAAGCAGCAACTGCAATAACTGACTTAGAATCAAAAATAAAAGTCCGTAAGGAGAAATTACAAAAAGAGGGGCTATTAACACAGAAGGAACAATCACAAACTTATGATGAAAAAAAGAACCTTTCAGGATTAAGCCAGAACGAAATAGAAATCCAACTGAATAAATTTAAAACTTCAAATGATATTGAAGGATGGATAAATTTCAGCAAAAAATTCATGGATGACAGATACGGCTTAATATTAAAAACACCGCCAACAGACTCAAAATTAGAAGAAAATGTAACTGCATTGTATGAAAGCTATAAGCAATTTTTAATGTTTGCTAACAACGAAAAAGACCCAACAGCATTTTCTATTACAAAAAAGGAAGGCATGAATTGGCTTGTAGGCAAGCTAAATGAGGTCTTTATTTCTTACATCAGACCATTGCAAGGCAGATTAATAAGCACAGCTAGTTCTCTATACACATTGCCGAACAATCCTAAGTCATCTTATAATGAACAATTAAGACTTTATGGCGACTTAAAAAAAGGCGGAGCTGAATATGCAACATCTATAAAAGCCGTTTGTTCTGCCATTAGAAGCTATGGCGCAGAATTTCCTGTTGACATAAAGGATACAGATTCAACCATTCATCGAAGGTTCTCATATTCTTTAGAAGATTTAAAAAATAAGAATGATGCATTGAAATTCAATGTGAATGTGTTAAAGAATGCAGAAGAAACTATTAAGCAAGTTAATGAATCAAGTGATGAACTTGATCTTACAATGAACTATATTCTTAACAAAAGTACTAAAAGTTGTTTTATAGCCACAGCAGTTTATGGCAACATAAATCACCCTAGTGTAGTGGTTCTTAGAGAAATAAGGGATGATGTTTTATTAAAGAATCCTTTAGGTGCAGCATGTGTTCATTTCTACTACTCGGGAACTGGGGAATTTGCAGCAAGAGTTGTAGAAAACAGCCCTATGAAAAATAATGTTAAAAAGGTCATTAAAGAAACTTTGGACATTGTAGTTGAATCATACAAATCACATAATCATAAGAAAATTGAAGCGGTGCATAATGACTGATCAGCTAGTTTTAGCTATTAATATGTATTGCAATTTAGAGTGTAAGTTTTGCTATGCTGACGGCCATCCTGGAAGAAAAGAGAGTTTATCACTAGAGCAATTTATAACTCTTATTGACAGCGATAAACCAAAATCTATTGATATTAGCGGAGGAGAGCCATTTATGAATTCTCAATTAAATGCTATGCTGGAATATGCTATATCTGATTTGAATGTTGAGACGATCCTAATATCAACAAATGGAACAATGTACAGGCAAGATTTATCAAAAATACTAAAAAATCAAAAATGCGAGCTTCAAGTAAGCTTGCCAGCTATTGATGAAGAAGTATGGAAAAGCATAACAAAACCATCCAATCGTATAACTGTCAATAGAGTCAAGGAAAATATAGAAAGATGGCTGCAAGAAGATGTTAGATTACACCTATCAATGCCGGTTTATGGTGAAAATAAAGATGAAATAGAGAAAGTTGTAGATTATGCAACAGCTATTGGAGTTGGTGTCAGAGTTACACCTGTATTTAGAGTTGGCAGAGGAAAAAATGTTGATGGTTTAAGTGGGATGGACAAAACATTGGCTGTTGCTTTTTTAAATGCTTGTGAAGTCAAAGGATTAAATGTGGAAAACAGCTTAGAATATGACTGCAAGCCATTAACAGAAAATTCTGCTTGCCCATTTATTGGAACAAAAAAATATGTTGAGCCAACAGATAATGGGCTTTTGGCATCAGATTGTGAATTTCTAAGAGATATCGTAATCGGAAAATTAAAAGAGAATTATAGAAGATAATTTTTAACTGACTTTTCTTTTATATGCTAGCTCTCAAACCTTCCCTTGACCTTGTATTTGTCGGATTTCAGGATCTCTTCAACTTCCTTGTCAAACGAGTTATCGGGCTTGTTAAACAGCCAGTGGAAGATGAAGAAGGAAACAAACAGGGAAACAGCGATTACAATGCCCTCTTTTGAGAATATTTCGATCATTTTAACAGCTATATCTTTGGAATATATAAATTTTTTGCATATCTGACCTTGACTTCCTCAAGATGGTGCATTGGCTTGCAGTCTTCTGCTGTTTTTTTGCTGAAAAAAGGATAATCCCTGCACGCCTTTGGCCTTGCATCATATATTCTGCAGGAGCTTGTTCCGTCGGTATTTTTTACAAGGAAAAAACAGTCTCCATTGATCAGCTTCATATAGCCTTCCTGATCTTTCCTGAATGGATGGTTCATTAGAAAATCAGCATGGCCTGCAGCCTCTATTTTCACGATGTCTGACTTATTCGGCTTAAAAAGAAGCCTGCAGCACTGCCCGCAGTTCTCGCATTCGAAGCTTTTCTTTGCAATCCTCTTTTTTGTCATCTGATTTGCCCTATGATCATCAAAAAGTTGTTGTAGCCCGCTTTATTTTTGTAAATTTTGCAGCTTTCAATCATGTCTTGCCTGTTTATTTTTATACTTTTCTCTTTTAAAAGTTTTGAAACAAAATCCGAGACCAGAAAAACCGAGAACTGCGTGACATTGGCTGGCTTTGCAGCATAATGTGCGCGCTCGAAGTCAATCAGGACAGGTTTATTATGCTCAGCCACTATAATGTGCTTGTGCGGATGCGACATCTCTTCCTTATTTATTTTCAGCTCGTCTAATTGATATAATTGATCATAGAGTGTTTTTATTATTTTCAATATTGCATTTTTATTGTTCTCTTTTTTAATAAAATCCAAGAAATAAACACCATCAACAAACTCCATCCCCAACTTTCCATTTTTAAAGAATAGGGCATTTGGACCAATGTTCATTTTATTCAATATTTTTAAAAATCTGAACTCATTCTCTATCCTGTTTTCAGCCCTGCTTTCAGGATTCTTTATTTTGATGATTATTTTTTTGTTCTTATATTTAGAGAAATAAACCAATCCGCGCTTGCCTTTTTTGTAGAATTTCATTTTTCTCTTTCAACAAGATAAACCATCATCTCTTCAAAGAATATGCGCTTTTTGCCCAATAATCTGTATTTTAACTTATTTTTCTTTATCAGTTTATTGATCATTCTCGGCTTTGTCAGCGATGAAAAAACCATCAAAATAATGCCGTCTTTTTTAAGATAATTATTTGCTTTGCTCAAAAACCTTTCAATAACCTCATATCCTTTTTTGCCCCCTTCTATGGTTATGTCTTTGACTTTCAGATCAGAAGGAAGGTAAGGCGGATTGAAAATAATCGTGTCAAATTTCATGTTTTTAATATTTGAAAAAAGATCGCTTTGCTTGGCTATTATCTTCTTGTTTTTAATTTTGCTTTTTAAATAATCAACAACATCCTTTTGGATATCCGCAGCAATAACTTTCTTCACAACTTTCTTTTTGGCTGCCTCTATCGCTTGTATCCCTGAACCAGCGCCTACATCTAAGACCATGCCAAAAGCATGTTTTTTCACATATTCTTGCAGCAATAAGGAATCTTCTTGAGGCTCATATATCATTATTCTAAATGTGTTATCATAGGATATATTTAAATATAGGCAGTTAAAACCTTATATGCAGGATTATATAATATGGGGCAGCATCTAATATGAATGAAGTCTATAATAAAGCGCTAATCTTGTTGGAGAGATTAATAGAAGAAGCCAAAGAGGCCTCAATAGAAAACAATGATGAATTTATATATCGCCATTTAATAAGCGAGATCAGGAACATTGTTGACTATTTTAAAGATCGACATGATGCAGCAGAAACAATAGAATTAGTAGACCAAGCATTCGATTTACAATTAAATGATTTTAAAAAGTATACTGGAAATCACTTTGATGCTCTATTGTTGCTGTTATACTCGGAAAAAGATGCGAAAATAGAAATAATCCCGAATAAGAGCAAAATGTTGAAATTGGCGGGAATCTCAAACAGGCATAGTGAAAGTCTATTTGGCCAAAATTTTTAACAAGAAATCATCACTTTGGCCTAACTTATTTTTCAGGATTAAGCCCTTCGCACATTGTAATTAGATTCCCGCAGTGATCGCATTCATAATTGGTATAGCGTGAATTGCCGCTGTCCATTACGCCTTTTCTGACCATTTTTCCGACTTTGCATTTTATGCACAGTATGTTGTTCATTTTTCATCAACTAGTGTTTTAGCCTCTTCTAATGCTTTTGCATCAATAGATTGGTAAGCCGAGTTTACAACATTTTTTATCCTGGCTTCTGCTTGGCCAAATGTGCCATCTAATCTGATGTTAAAGTATTCAGTGCATGCTGCACTTAATAATCTGGCTGCATCTTTTTTTCTTTCGAATGTGCTTTTCGAACAAGCTTTATTATCGCAATATAAAACTCCACTTCCATTTACATGCCTAGCTTTTAAATTGTATTTCTTTGCAATAACATTAACTAACGCCTGCTCTAGCCTTTCTGTTTCTTCCTTTTGATTATGCATCGGCAAGCTTGCACTTAATAAATAAGGCTTGCCAACATTAAATTGCACATTTATGCCTTGTGTAACTTCCAACACCACCTTGCCTTCAATAGAAGACTCGATAAGGTATTTTAAAAATTCATCCAATATCCAATGGTTCATTTGAATTCCTCATCTATTTTTTTAACATACTCTTTTACCCTTGTTAATATCGAGCTTAATAAAAAGCTTTCTATTTTCTCGTTGAATACATCAAATATCATGGAATGCTCTGTAATCCTGTACATATTGCCTGTTTTTTCTATCAGGAACAGATCCCTCAATCTTTTCAGCTGCCTTCTTATGTTTGATCCTGCTACGCCGAGCATTGCAAGCTTATGGCTTTTTCTTAATTCCTTAACCTGCTCTTCAACATCAACACTGCTTAATTCCTTCTTGTTTTTCTTTGCTTCCAGCAGGACATAAAGAATATCAACAACAACATCCCTGGAATCACCTGGCTGCAGCAAACCAAGGCTCAGGCACAGTTTTTTGACAAGATCCCTTTTTTCAAGATTCTGCGGCTTTTCATATCTCCTTAAAGTTATCTCAGCCAATGGCGTGTCTTTTGAGACTTTTTGATCCATAATAATTTTATGAAACAGGTTGTTTATATAGGTTTTGATTATGATTTCTTAAAACTTTAGTCACCTGTTAAGCAACCAGAGATAAAAATTAAAGTGAAGATCGTTTTTTTATTCATAAGCCTTAAATCCTATTCTTAATTCAGCAGGCGTATCCCCTGTACTAAAATTTGTTATTGTTATTGCATATTTTTCGTCAAATGAACAATAGAATACATCTATCCACTTTCTATGGTTTTTTCCCATGAGCAATAGCACATGATCTTTTAGGTATAGCTCTTGTATAGGCTCCGATATTTCTGTACGACAATCAGAAACAATAGTGTCTTTACCACGATATATTGCTCTTAATTGGTTGATGTTTCTTTCCACCCAACCATAATATTTTCTTCCTGATGTTCTCCATTTATCAATCTCTTTTTTTACTTTCTCATCAAGTGGCTCTTTCATTTTGCTAACCTCCATTTAACTTAACCCTAAACCCCTCATACACCGTTGCTTTTCCATCAACATAAACAGTCCGCCATTCATTGAAATGGGTTTTTTCAGTTCCTAATGCGATCCTTCCCTCAGCTATCATTTTTAAAGCATTTGTCAGGGCAGGCCAGTCACTAACTTTTTTCTGTACATCCTGGTGCATTTTTGCGTATTCCCTCAATCCGAATTTTTCTTTTAAATTATTCACAACATCAACTTTAGAACCCTGCGCCAGAATCTCGCCATGGTCTTCACTTTCATCAACCATTATCACCGAAGATTTAGTTGCTATTTCTCCTGCATTTATCGCATCATAAACCGCATCATCGCCAATGTACTTTCTATATTTTTTAGATCCATCTCCTGTTAAAATAGAAAGATCTGCAGGGTGCACATTGATTATTTTGTCTTTGAAAGCGCCTAGCAATGGCTCTTTAATCAGCCTCATATAGCCTCCAAGAACTATGAGGTCAATTGTAAAGCCATTTTCTTTTTCACAATTTTTTAATAAAGTCAATATTTTGTAATTATAATCTGCGCTTTTTTCACCTTCTTCTTTTTTAAGAAACCTCTTCTCAACATCAGCCAGCTCCTCAAGCGCCAATAGCCCGGCATCCTCTTTATCAGAAAATATCAACTTCGGCTTTATCACTTTAGCGCATTCCCTCAGATTGGTGCCAGATCCTGAGCCAAAGCCGACCCAGTTGAAATCTTCGTATTTGCCTGAATAGATTGGAGTTGTTTTTTCTGTCATTTTATACACCCTGCTGCCCGAATAGCATGCTCTTAGCCTCATTAATTGTTTCTAATGTTTCAGGATCTTTTTTCAGGCTATAAGATTTATCAAGATTTGCAATGGAATCTTCAAGAAGAATTCTCTTTTGTAAAAAGTCAAATGCATCTTCTGCAAAACTCATCAGGGCTTCGCCTAAAAAATAATAATAGTCGGCATCTTCCTCAAGAGATGCAGCATGTTGAAAGTTTTTAATTGCTTCTTCATGTCTTAGCCGCTTTTCTGGACCAAGTAATGCATCTGTTGAAGAATATTGGGCCAACCCAAGCCAATAAAAGCATTCAGGATCTTTATTTTTGGAACGCTTCAGGGCTGTTTCAAGATTCTTTATTGATTCATCATGCAGTTTTTGGTCTGTTAACAAATCTCCTAGTTGTAATTGCGCTTTTCCAAGCCAAAGATAATCATATCGATTTCCCCTTCTTTTAAGCTGCATTGACTTTTCAAAATTTTCTGCTGCCTGCCCGTATAGCTGTATTTTTTCCCGGTCATCCAATTGACATTCTTCAGCTAAGCTATATTGGGCTTCTCCAAGAAAGTAGAAGTTTAAATGGTGTTTTTTCTTGTCAGTTTTTGTTGATAATTCTAGATTTTTAATGGCTCGTCTGTAAAGTAAAACACTCTTTTCATCCTCATTCTCATCGCCCAATTTTAATTGCGCTACTCCTAAATAATATAAATCGTCAGAAGTTCCTCTGTGAATAGCAATGAACTCAAAGAGTGAAACAAGGTTGCTGCAATAATCAACAGGAGCCATAACAAAATTATTGCCCGCTTTATTCATAATTATTTCAATCCCATCTGGAATTTTTTCTAGCATATCTACAGCCACCTTGGAAAGGCGATCTACTATTGTTTTCATTTTCTGTTCAAAGCCTTTGCTCCGATATCTGTCCTATGATATTCCTTCTCCCATCTGATCTTTTCAACACCTGAATATGCGATTTTAATTGAATCCTCAATGTTTTTTCCAACCCCGGTTACTCCCAACACTCTGCCGCCATTTGTCAATATTTTACCGCCTTCTTTTTTTGTTCCTGCATGGAAAACATAAACATTTTCGATATTTGCAGCATCTTCCAGGCCAAAAATTTCCTTGCCCTCTTCATATTTTCCTGGATAGCCGCCAGAAACCATTACAACGCAGCATGCTGCTCCTTTCTTGTTTCTTATTTGATGGGTGCCTAATGTGCCTTTAACGCATGACTTAAGCAGCAGGTACAAGTCATTTTCCAGCAAAGACAGAACAGGCTGCGCTTCAGGGTCGCCAAATCTTGCATTGAACTCGACAACTCTTGGCTCCTTGTCTTTGATCATCAAGCCAACGTACAAGCAGCCGGTGAACGGGTTATTTTCCTCCTTCATGCCGTTTATTGTCGGCAACAGTATTCTTTCATGAACTTTTGCCATTATCTCGTCTGTGGCAATTGGAGCAGGCGCATAAGCCCCCATGCCGCCTGTATTAGGTCCTTCATCTCCATCATAAATCTGCTTGTGGTCCTGAGATGAAGCCAAAACCCTTATTTCATTTCCATCTGTTAAAGCAAGTATGCTTGCTTCCTGGCCTTCCATGAATTCCTCTATCACAACTTCGTCGCCAGAATCTTTGAACTCTTTTTTAATCATAATCCTTTCAATTGAATTATCTGCTTCCTCTAATGTCTTGCATACAATGCTGCCTTTTCCAGAAGCAAGGCCTGATGCCTTGATAACAATAGGCATTTCCTGGCTGCGAAGATAAGCTTTGGCTGCATCGGAGTCATATAGTATCTTAAAGCCGGCAGTAGGTATGCTGTGCCTAAACATAAAGTCCTTTGCAAAAGCTTTGCTTCCTTCCAATCTAGCGGCAGACTTTGTCGGTCCAAAAATAAAATGTTCTTCATCAATCAGTCCATTGTCCTTGTAATAATCAACAATGCCATTGACCAAGTGAACTTCCGGGCCTACAACAGTCAGGTCAATTTTCTTCTCTCTGACTAAATTATCGATTCCGCCAAAATCAGATCCGTTTATTGTTATTGGCACATTTGTTGCATTAAGCGCAGTCCCGCCATTGCCTGGAGCGCAATATAAATTTTGAACATAATCGCTCTTCCTTAATTTCCAAACTAAAGCATGCTCTCTTCCGCCTGATCCGATAACGAGTACGTTTGCCATTTTTTACCCCCTATTTTAAATAACCTTCTTCTGCTAATGCTTCCAATATGATCTTTCTCCTGGGTGTTGTTGTTATCTCAGGCAACGTCCCTGTTATTGCTTCCCTTATATTGCAGTACTTCACTATCCCCTCTGCCATAACATCATCAGGCATCCAATATTTTGCAAGCTTTTTTTCATCTTTATGCAAGCCAAGGCTTTCTACATGATCTCTGTAATGCTGCTTATCAGCCTGTACAATAGTGAATTCATTTTTTTCTTGGTTGAACTTGTACTCGTCTTTCTCCCAAAATCTTGAAGAATCTGGAGTTACATGCTCATCTATCAATCCGATATCCCCTCCAGGCAGGTATCCAAATTCCCATTTTGTATCTGCTGGCAAATATCTTTTGGTTTCCAGATAAGAGTGTATGAAATCAAACAGCGCAAACCCTATCTCCATTATGCGATTAAGGTCTTCCGGCCTTCTCAAGCCAAATGCTTCATAATTCCTTTTTATAATCTCGGCTGTAAGTTTAGGGTCATTTGCTTCTGGATTTAAGCCATTAAACTCAGGAATTAGAAAATCTTTAACCTGGCCTTTTGCTGTTGGCGTGAATATTACCTCATCCAATTTCTCATTCTTTCTGTAGCCTGGCCTTAAGTTTACACCGCAAAACTCCATCCCTTTTTCAGGACCATTCGCTTCTTGATAAGCTTTCCAGCCGCTTCCTGTCAGATATTTTCTGAAAACCATTTCCACCAATATTGGCTTTGCTTTTAGCACACGCCACGTGTTAGGCGCAATGTTCTCAATAAAATGATTTCGGATAATGTGCTTTGTTTTTTCAAAAAAATATGATGAGATTGCATCAAGGTTTTCGCCCTTTGCGTATACCTGCCTTTCATGCACCACATCATGAGTTGAGAGATTGTCGCTGGATATCATAAGCAATTGATTAACTGCAACATCATAGACAGTTCTTACCTTTCCCATTTTGGGAGGGGTTCTGACATCAATTTCAGGATAGATTTCCCTCTTCAAAGTGTTGCTCATAATATCTCGCGTTATTAGTTTTTTATCAATCGGCATTTTTCTCCCTCCTGAATTTTATTTCTTTGGTTGACCTATATGTGATAAAATACTTCTCGAATCTTTTATCGCCAATTCTGTCAGCTCAACTGCCAAGCCAATGTAGTTCTCTGGCTTTAATGCGCGAAGCCTTTGTTTTGCTTCTTGCGAAACGCCAATATCATCTATAAACAAAGCAATGTCGTTCGTGCTCACTTCCTTGCCTCTCGTCAATTCTTTTAGTTTTTCATACGCTTCTGGCACATTCTCTTTCCTGAGAATTGTTTGTATTGGCTCTGCCAGTATTTCAATATGGCCTTGCAATTCTTTCAGCATCAACTCCTTATTTGCGTATATCTTTCCAAGCCCCTTAAAAGCGCTATCTGAAGCCAAAAGGCAGTATGCAACAGCAGAGCCTATGTTCCTAGTAATTGTTGAATCGCTCAAGTCGCGCTGCAGCCTTGAAACTTGCAGCTTTGATGCAAATGCGCTCAAAAGGCCATTGGCTGCGATAATGTTTCCTTCGCTGTTCTCAAAGTCAATTGGGTTTATCTTATGCGGCATTGTAGAGCTGCCGATTTCACCCTCTTTTGGCTTTTGCAGCAGATAATCATCGCTTATGTATCTCCATACATCTTGGTCTAGGCCAAGAATGATATTGTTGATTCTGATCATATTGTGGAATATCCCGACAAGAGCATCATGCGGCTCTATCTGAGTAGTTATTAAATTTGGGGAAAGACCTAGGGATTCCAAGAATTTTTTGCTAAATTGAATCCAGTCTATGTTAGGAAAAGCTGCTTGAAGCGCATTATAATTGCCAACTGCGCCATTTAATTTTCCAGAATACCTTGCATTAACTAAGTTTTCTAATTCATAAGCAAGCCTTCTGCCGAAAACAGAAAATTCTTTTCCAAGGGTTGTTGGAGAAGCGGGCTGCCCGTGTGTTCTTCCAAGCATGGGCATTTGTTTATATTCTTCAGCCAAGCTCAGAATCTTTTCCTCAAGCTTTACAAGCGATGGCCTATAAACTTTATTTATTCCGTCCCTTAGCATCATGTAAGCTGCATTGTCATTTATGTCGTATGATGTCAACCCAAAGTGCAGCATTCCAGCCACATCATTCAAAGAAGTCCCTTTCAATTTTTTCCTCATGAAATATTCAACAGCCTTAACATCATGGTTTGTAACTTTTTCTTCTTCTTTTATCTGCTTTGCATCTTCTAAGCTGAAATTATCTGGCAGATTTCCCAATAGCTCTTCTTCAGACAAATTAAGCCTTCTTATGACTTTAAAATCAGAAAGTGCGCATAAATATTTAGACTCTATTTTCACCCTGTATTTCATAAGAGCTGCTTCTGAAAAATAATATGTTAAATCTTTAGTTTTGCTATGATATCTGCCATCTATCGGGCTGACTGCAGTTAATGGATTTAGTTCATCTGGCATTTCGTTCACCTTTATTTTTCCTTCTTGCATTTTAGTCACATTTCAATACCATACTCTTTTGCTATTTTCATAATGTCATCGCCGCTGCCTGTTTTTTCAAAAAAATATTTCGAAATTGCATTTTCATAGTCAGATGTCTGGTTAAAAGCCTTCTCGGCAAGTATTAATCTTTGTGTAAATAAAGTGCAGCCATTATTATTTCCAACAGTTTTCAATACGTTATCATAATCCCTGGAATCGCAGACAACAGCGCAGCCTGGAAAGTTCTTTGCAGCTGCTCTAATCATTGTTGGCCCTCCAATATCAATATTCCCCCTTGCAGATTCAAAATTATAAGGTTTGCCTGTTTGCTTATTAATTTCGCCTGCTTCTATCTTTTTGATCATTTCCTTAAACGGATAAAGATTAACAACAACCATATCAATATAGACGGCTCCATTTAAATCTTCATTCAAGTATCTCTGATGCTCCGGGTTATTTCTTTCGCCTAAAATGCCAGCATGAATCTTAGGATGCAGTGTTTTAACTAGCCCGCCCTTCATCTCTGGAAAGCCCGTATAATCTGCAACCTCCTTGAGGCTATATGTTGCACTTCTCCCTAATATTTCTTTGATTTTTGTATATGTTCCTCCGGTGGATATGAATTCTACATGCGGATTTATTTTTAATAATCCTGGAATCAGCTCTTCCAAGCCATTTTTATCGTATACGCTAATAAGCACATTTTGAACGGGTATTAAATCATCTACTTTGCCTTTTAGATCTCTTATTGACATTTCATTCACCTCATAATTTAGTTATTTCTCCATTAATGACAAGCAATCCTCTATGTTTGTTCAAATCATCCATTTTTGCTTGTTTCTTTTCCTTTATTATTTTTAAAGCATAACAATGCTGAGTTAGTTGCGCAACGATTTGAACTGCATTTATGTATGATGCTGCGCTTACAATTCCTGTTGTTTCTATTTCTTTTTCACCTAAGCGTTCTTTATACTCCGAAGCATTGGAATTGTTTTGATGTCTTACGCCTATTTGCACACCGCTTCCCTTTCTCAAAATATTGTCTACATAATGCAAATAACCGCGCATATCGCCAAAGACAGTTATAACTATATCGTCCTTGTCAATTTTATCAGATATTTTATAATCTATTTTTAAGTCGCAAAGACATTTTTTTAGTTCATCCATCTGGATTTTGTTAATGCCATCATTGTCTAAAACAACAACGTCATTGTTAAATCGCCCATTTAGAAATCTGTGCCCTATGTTTAAAGCAGCATAACTGTTATCAAGGCCAACTGTTAAAACTGCATTCAAAGGAGGCTTCTCAGCTGTCGATAAAAATGAGCTTTCCCCGTCTGTAACTTTATCTTTTATTGGAACGCCAATGACAAGGTCATTTAATGCTGCATAGCGCCTTACAACTCCTGTGAGCACGTTGCTCATTCCTGCTCCGCTTATATAAACCTTTTTCCCTTTCTGTGAACTAAGCGCGCTCATAATAGTTTCAACTTTAACAGGCGTATTATCGGCAGAAGCATAATGAACTACAACTTCTAATTCCGGGATATTTTTTGTTGCTCTTACAACACCAGGTAAAACTTTTTCTTCATCGCTTATTGAGCCGAATATAACATTTAACCTCGCCATTATTTTTTTCCTCCTTGACTTCAATCACATATAACCTTCAAAAACAACAGGCTTTTTTCCTGGCAGGATGAGTGCTGTTTTTAAATTGCCAGAGCCGGAAGCCACATAACCTATTATCTTGCCTTTGATCCCTTCTTGCTTAGCTAATTCAATTGCTTTATCAGCATCATTCCCATTTATGATGCACGCAAACCCCATTCCCATATTCAGTTTTCGGTATAGTTTTTTTGTATCATACCTTGCTTTTTCTGGAATCTTTCCTTCTTTGAATTGCCTTTCCACTTCTTCTTCAAATAATTTGAATATTGGCTGCGGCGTGATTGGATTATCAATAACATATTTCACATTTTTGCCAGCCCTATTAAAATTAGCCAGTCCGTTTCCTGTTATATTGACGCCAATGACATAGGGGAATTCTTTTGCAATCCTCGCCATTGCCCTTGAATAGATTATAGTCGGCTCCAGCAGCACTTCTAAAAAAGTTTTTCCATCATAGCCAGGGACTTTATCGTCAAGGTTAAATCTTCCAGTATACTCTTTTTTGTACTTGTATCTTTTTTCAAAACTTCCATTCAATGACCTCAATCTTGCTGCAGTATAGCCATTTGACTGAAGGCCGGATGACTCAAATCCAACAATAATTTGCTTCGGCCTTATAGAAAACCTGAATCCATCTTCTTCTGTGAATCCTTTCTCGAAAACATCCTTTCTGCTAATAAACCCGAAACCTGAAAAAACCAGCTCAAAGCCATGAGTTTCATCAACTGTTGTTATTGTTTCGTCTAAGGATGCTGTTTCACATTTTCCGAGATTTATTTTAGGCACCCCAAGAATGTCAGAAACATCTGCTAGTTTCATTGCTTTTATAAGCCCAAGCTCAACATCTCCTGAAACCTCTTTTTCTTCATAAGCAGCCTGGCATGCTGTAAATTTGGTCAGCTGGTCAAAAAATGCGCTTCCCCATGGCGCAGCGTCATTAGCATTCATCGCAATAGCATCAATTGCGACTGTATCAAATTTTCCCGCAATTGACGCTGTTCTTTGTTTTTGCAGAAGATCTGATAATTCAGGATACTGCACAGATGCATGAGCCAGCATTAATTTGCTGCCTACACTGTCACAGGTTGAGAAAGAAAAGTACTTCTCATAAACATGACTCTGATATAGGTCTGCAAAAAACCCTTTTATAATCTGCCTCGAAGACAAATTTGCTTTTGACTTCTTAATTGCCCTTTTAGCAGCATCTACAGACTTTCCTTCTCTCTCTTCATAATCTTCGCCCAATTTTTGTGTCATTTTTATCACTCCAATTCTATTGTAGCAGGCGGCTTTTGGCCTAAATAATAAGCGACATTATTGATGCCTTTGACTTCATTAATGATCCTGTTGGTTATTGCTTGCAGATCGTTCCAGTCAAAATGATAAATATCCGCAGTCATGTAATCCTTTGTTACTACAGCCCGCAGCCCAATATTGGCCTGATAAGTGCCGGCATCTCCCATAACCCCGACTGATTTAGTATCTGTTAAAACAGCAAATGCCTGGCTGATTTTGTAATAAAGGTCTCTTTTCTTCAGCTCTTCAATAAAGATAGCATCAGCTCTTCTCACTATCGACAATTTTCCAGGCGTAATTTCTCCTATAATGCGCACAGCCAATCCCGGGCCTGGGAAAGGCTGCCGCCACACAATTTCTTTTGGCATTTTAAGCTTATCTTCTGCTATCTTTCTTACCTCGTCTTTAAATAAGCGATTGAATGGCTCAACAACCTTCAAACCCATTTTTTCTGGCAGTCCTCCGACATTATGGTGCCTTTTTATTTTTGAAGAAGACCCATATATAGGAACGCTTTCTATAACATCTGGATAGAGGGTGCCCTGCAAGAGATAAGTCACTCCTGAAATCTTTCCTGCTTCTTCCTCAAAAACAGCTATGAATTCATTGCCTATTATTTTTCTTTTTTCATCCGGGTCAACAACGCCTTTTAATTTTGAAAGAAATCTCTCGCCGGCATCAACATACGTTATATTTAACTCAAATGGCTCAAGGCTTCTTCTTACTTCCTCAGCTTCATTCAGCCTTAACAATCCATTATCCACGAATATTGGATGATAGTCCCTTCCAGCAATTTTGCTTAATAAAACAGATGCTGCTGAGGAATCAACGCCTCCGCTTATACCGCCGACTCCGATTTTCCCTTTTACCTTCTCTTCCAGATATGCAACAATTCTGTCATATTCTTTTTCAGGGTCCCATGTTCTTTGCGCATTGCATATGTCTATGAAATTATTCAATATCTTTCTTCCATGCTGCGTGTGGTCAACTTCTGGATGAAACTGAACAGCATAAATTCCCTTCTCACAATTCTGCATTGCTGCAATATGGTTGTTTTGCGACAATGCGACAGTCTCAATTCCAGGCGGTAGAACTTCCACAATATCGCCATGGCTCATCCACACATCAATTTCTTTATCAGCTATCTCTCTGAAAAGAGGGCTTTCTTTCACAATCCTTACTCTTGTCCTGCCGTATTCCCTTTTTTCTGTTGATGCAACCCTGCCTTCTAAAAGATGAGCAATTGATTGCTGGCCATAGCATATGCCCAGAATCGGGATATTTGCATTAAGAATTTCTTTTTGGCAAAGAGGAGATCCTTTGTCATAAACGCTGAACTGCCCGCCTGAAATAATGATGCCTTCCAGATCACCAGTCAATATATTCTCTTTAGGAGCGTGATAAGGCACAATCTCTGTATAAACTCCAAGCTCGCGGATTCTTCTCGCAATGTTCTGCGTCAATTGGCTTCCGCAGTCGATTATTTTGATCATCTTATTTGGATTTTTTATCTTCAATAATTTTTCCTCTCATTTTCATGTTTAAATTTTTAAAAGTTCTTCAATAGTCGTTAAACCCTTAAACATTTCTTCTTTGCCAAGCTCTTGCAAAGAAGGGGCTATTCTTTCAACCGACCTACCTTCTTTAAGCTCTGTTTTAATCATACCCATTTCTTTGTCTTCAGGTCCTATGACCTGAGAGATGGGAATTCTGCCTAGATATCCTCCATGTCTGCATTCATCACAACCTTCTCCATAATGAGCTGTCAAGTCTTTAGCCAGCTTAAGTTCTTTAAGAAGCTCTTCATGTGGCTTGTACTCTTCTTTGCATTTATCGCAAATTTTTCTTACAAGTGTTTGGCCTATAACTCCTTGCAAAGAATCAGCAAGCAAACTTGAATTTACTCCCAGGCTTAACAAGTAGTTGATTCCAGTTATTGCGTCATTTGAAGGGACGGAAGCAAGAACTAATGCCCCGCTGGATGCGTAATAAATGGCTTCTTTTGCAGTTTTACTGTCTTCTATATTATCTAACAATACAACATTTGGATTAAGATTTCTGATAGCTTTTAGTGTATCAGCATAATTTAGATTTGTGGGTCTGACCAAAAATTGATGCACACTTTCCGGAGCATAACATCTTCCAATTGCTACACTTACCTTATCATAATTATTTGCATAACTCAATAGGTGATAAAGTGTTGTTGTTCTGCCACTGTTAGGAGCGCCAGCCACCAGTACAAGCCCTTTTTCTTTTTTGAGCATCCCTTCCCTTATTTTTTCAACGCTTTTCAATGGAAATAAATCTTCTAAATTGCTGAATTCATTTACACGAAAAATTTTTAAGCGATATTGAAGGCCGTATTTTGATGCAACCTTCATTAAGTTAAAGTTAATCCCCCTTGATGTTACTGACGCGAGATCACCATCATTAAATTCACGAAGCTTAGTAATAATTTCAGATTCTGGTTCAAACAAGCCTAATCCGACCATATGTTTTAAAGTTTTCACTATCTTCTCCCACCCTGTTAATTGTTTCTTTGTTATTTTCAGAATACCAAACTCTGCCTCTAAATCCAGTGCAATATCCTTGTAAAGCCGTCTTGGTGGCGCAGGCGTCTCGTAAGGCACACCATCTATTACATATCTGACTTTCAGCCTATTCCCAAATAATTCAAAATATAAATCGGTTGCTCTGCCTCTAATTGCCTCTGATACAATCAAATACAATAGTTTACGAGTAGTGCGATCTGTATCTTGCGGCATATGAATATTTTCAAAGCCTATTGCATCTTTGTCAATGCTGGCAATGTCAGGCTCTTCCATTTCTTCCGCTTTATTAGAGGAAAATTCACCAAGAGCATCTTCAATCAGTTCATCCAACTTGTCTTTTATTGGATCTGGTTTTCTAACAATTTCCCGCGCAGATATGCTCTCCTCAGCATCTTTTGGCATTTTTTCACCTCATTTAACATACTCGTAAGCATTTCTGAACAAAATTAAGCCCGAAGGCTCTTTTCTGGCCCCATCTCTTGTCCACAAAGGATCTGACAGCGGATTAGTTGTTTCTGGATGAGGCATCATCCCGAGCACATTGCCTTTATAGTTGCATATGCCTGCAATATGGTCAACAGAGCCTGTTGGATCTGCTCTTAGATTGCTTTCTCTTTTCCCCAGCATCTGCCCTTTAGGCTTAACATATGCAAATACAACTTGGTCATTATTCCAAAGTTTTTTCAAAACAGCAAGATCATTGCGATAATATCCTTTTGTGACCAGCTTTCCTTCACCATTATCCATGTGCATGAGAAGCACTTCTTCAATCCCTTTTGTCCAAATGCATTTTCCTCTGTTGACATTGTTAAGGCTCACGGGATAATCCATAAATCTTCCAGCATCCGTATCATAAAGCGCCAAATCAACCTCTCCAAATGGTTTTTTTGAAGTTGAAATAAGCCCAGCCACTGTCAAGTCTTGAAAACCATTGCATACCCCCAATAAAAGCCTTCCTTCTTCTACAAACCGCTCCATTTCAGATTTCACATTGGGGTGCAGGAAATATTTTCCAGCCAGTGAACCCGCAAAGTTATAATCCCCGAAGCCGAATCCCCCAATATCAAATATCAAAGAGTATTCGAGAACACTTTTCTTTTTTAAGAGCAGGTCATTCATGAAGACGTACTCTACTTCAAAGCCAACATGCTTCAATGACCATTCACTTTCCCTATACCTGTTTTTTCCAGGCAACCACAATATCGCGGCTTTTGGTTTTTTTGTCTTCATTTTATTCATGGAAGCTCTGCGAAATTGTAAGCAGATTTCCATGCTTTTCCTATTTTATCCAGTGTTGTCGAAACAGCAAGCGTTGAGTCAGGGCAGACAACTTTGAAATCTTGGGTAGAGTCTATGCGGCCTATTAAAGCATAAGGGGTATTCGTTCTGTCCATTATATTCTCAAATTCTTTACGCCTGCGTGCATCTACTTCAAATAATGCTCTTGTAAGAGTTTCTGAGAATAAAATCTCGTGGTTTTCTAGTGCTGAAAAAGATTTATCACAAAGCGTTATTTGCATTCCATGTCTTCCACCATAAGCCATTGATGCCAGGGCAGTCGCAAGGCCACCGGCTGCAACTGCTTTTGAAGAGCGGATAATGCTTTCTCTTGGATCTGCATTCACACAATTTTGCATGATATGATATATGTCATGATACGTTATTTTTGCAAATTGCTCATCCACTTTAGGAACTTTATTGCCAATATATCCGTCAACATGGTATTCGGGTTTCCCTCCTGAAAACTCTTCTTTTCCTTTTCTTTTGAAGTTCTGTATTGCGTAAAATAGAGAGCCGCCCAGTTCTGCTTTAGTGGGCGAACCAGCAAGATAAATCAGATTTCCGGGATTTTTTGCAAATGATGTTAATGTTTTTCTTACATCATCTATAATTGACAATGCTGAAAAATGAAGTATCGCGGGTATATAGTACTTTTCTCCTCCTTCCATATGGTTATTATTAGAGCTGTCTTTGCCTACTATGCCTGGCGCCTCAAATAAAACAACCATGTCGGCAAATGTCTGATAACCGACAGCCATTTTTCCTAATTCCTCATCATCCCTTTTTATGTTTGCAAATGACCAATTGTCTCCTGTCCCCATATAATAAGGATTTCCTCCAGCAAGTATATTTTTCATAATGCCTTCATCAAACATTGACTTAACCATATCCCTGACGCTCTTTATTCCCCTTCTCGAGTTAATTGCTATAGAAAGAACTTCGCCGTTATAGTAATCCATAAATAGCTGAGTCACAGCAGCATCATTTGGCGCATCATAATGAGGGCCTGAGAATGGGCCGTGGACAGTTGCATTGCCGACATGATGGTCGAATTTCCTGGCCATGACCATCTCATTGCTGGCTATTGTTGGATTTGCAAGTATGTTAAGAAGGTCTTCTGTATATTTCTTCTTTCTTTTTATTATGGGCTCGGGCAAAATCAACTCTTTGTAAATAGCTGTTCTTTCAACCTTAGGTTTTCCGTTTCTTAGGAAATTAACACTTGCATCAAAAACAATGGTCTTTCCGTTATTCTTCGTTAATCTGATTCTGCCATCTCCTGTGCAAGTTCCTAAAACAGCTGCAGGGACGCCAAAATGCCTCATTGTTTCCACTAATGTTTTTGCGTGCTGTGGCCGAACAGTTGCAGTCTGCCTTTCCTGTGATTCTGACAAAATCAATTCAAGATCTGTTAAGCCTTTTTCTTTTGTCCATATCCTATCCAGATAAAGAACTCCGCCATTGCTCATTTCAAACAATTCAAAGCAACTTGCATTATAGCCGCCACCGCCAGTATCTCTTTGCCGGGTTATTATGCTCATTGGAAAAATAAATCTGTTAAGAATGTAAGCCCATGCCTGCTGAACAATAGGATTTCCGATTTGAACTGCGCCGCTCAGCCTTTCTGCCTGTTTTTTCTCGATTTCTGTTTGCGCTCCTTTGCCAATAAAGTGGCCCCCCATTGAAGCCATTGCGGCGCCCTCTAAGCCATCTCTTCCTGTTGCGCCCCCCCATGCAACGAGTTTATCTCCCGGCATAATCCTTTGTGCCTTAAGATATTCGTCAATATCCACTACGCCAAAAGCACCAGAGAAACACAAAGGATTAGTGGCAAATATTCTATTGGCTTCTATTTTTGAGATTACTGTAGGAACTCCGAATTTATTTCCATAACTCTCATTGCCCCGTATGCCTTCAAGAAGATATTGAATCGGGGGATGAACTCCTTTTGGAACTTTCTTGGTATCTAAGCTAGGAGGCGCAAGGCATAAAACATAAGTTGCTCCTCTTACATCGCCAAGAACTGCCAAGATGTCTCTCAAGTCTCCGCCTAATGCTGTTTCTGTGCCGCCTATTGGGTAGATCTTGAATGGAAAGTTATGTGTTTCACATTTGTACGCAAGGCCAAGCTTGACAAATTTTTTATGGTCGAAACCAACTTTGCTGCCTTCAAAAATACCAATATACATTATGCCTGCATCATCCTTGAACATTGATGCGACAAAATCTTTATTTAAAAATTCAGAAGCATGGAAGATTGTTTCCTTGATGAGGTTTTCATATTGCGTTACGGTTGGTTCAATGCCATTGCCAAGAGAATAATCGAGAAGTTTTATTCTTCCTTTGCTTGTTCCATGCGCCGAATGCTCGCACCACTGCTGATCAGCCATCTTAAGAAACATTTGCGTAAAATCAGAATTTATTTCGATGCCTTTATTTTTCCAGTAGGGAAGTTCTTTTTTCATTTCTTTCTGAACAACTGCAGCCTCGCCTGGAAGAAAAGCCAATCTGTGATGGGCAACAAAACTATCAAGCTCTTCACGTTTTAAATTCAAAAATTTTCCCCATTCAAATTTTACTGATTCGTCTATTGCCATTTTTATTTTCTGTAAATCAATTTCTGGTGCCTTTTGCTAATAGGGCTTTGCATAGCGTTCATATCATCCATGTCAATAGGAAAATAAATGACTTTATGGCATTTTGAGTCAATCGGGCTTTGATTTGCAATTACTTCAAGATCTCTTTTGTTTAATTTTCCTCTAAATGTATACTGGCTTGCTGTTCTTAAAGAGCTGAAATCTATTCCTAAAACATCTTTTACTGCTCGCTGGACAAATTCGCCCTCTACATCACTAACAAAGGGCTGTGTCTTAAAGCCAAAACGCAAAACCCAGTCTCCAGTATATTTTTTATTAAAAATTTTTTCTGCAAAAGGATCAAAACCAACATACACGATATAAGAATGAACAACGGGGTTAATCAAAATTTCTTCCGCTATCTTGCGGTAATCGATGCCATTATTTGATTGTGTTTCTATTAGCCACAATTTAGAAATATTTAGTTCATCAATTTGAAGCCCAAAATTTCTGACAAGATAGTCTTTTTGCCCGATGCCCTTTCTATCAGGCACTTTGTCTTCCTTGCTGTTCCCAACAGCGATAACTGAAATAGTTTTAGCTTTTTCTATCATTCCATCCCCTCTTGAAACAATTAGATAAAGTTAAGTAACATCTTTATAAACATTTCTATTCTAGAATAGTAACATCTGAAGATATGGCCGTAATTCAGGTATAAAAATAATCTGAAATCACTTTCTCAGCTTAGGCACATCTAGCAATTCATCAGCCTTTAATAAAGCCAGCCCTGCCTTGTTGCCGCATATCTCGACTTTTATTATCTTCTGCGGCTTTTCAAGATCAACATTCTTCCTGTCAACAACCTCTGTAAGCTTAAGTATAAGGTCTGTCACGCCTTCCTTGTCATAGTGCCTTTTATTCAATTCCATCTTCCACTTGTCATTCAGCTTTATATCCTTGACAAAGCCCTTTATGCCTTTCTGCATGTCCTTTACAGTTGCCTTAACCCATTTGTCTATCGGCGTATAGTGAAATGTCTGCTCGAATTTTGAAATGTCTTTTTTCGCCTTATTTAACAGCGAGCTTACAATCTTCTTGGGATTTGAAACCCGAAGCATAAACAACCCATCAATGCCTGATTTCAGAAATTTAGGCTTAACTTTCAGCTCTTTCAGCAACGCCTCTATCTCAGCTTTTGTGCTTCCTGCATGGGCAGGATCATATGTAACAATAAGATTTGCATCAGCCATATTTATCACCCCTCTTATCCCAATATGTTTGATTTAGTATTTATAGTTTTTGTTTTAGGCCTCTCCGCTTCTTTTCCCTTCTCCTTATCTTTTTCAATAAAGAGCCCAATTGCCTTTTCATGGTGCTCTTTTACCTTCTCTTCATTTAGATTAGCCATAAGATTGCCCATCTCTGTAATGAATTCTTCAGCAACCTTTATGGAATTAGATGCTTCTTCCTGATTAACTGCAAAATCAACATAGTACTGCTTGTCTACCCTCTCGGATTTTGCCTTTGACATTTTGGCATTGTCAATTCCAAATACTTTTTTGAGAAGTATTATTGAGGCAGCATGATTTTCGCATTTTATGCCTATCCTAAACAATGCAGCAAGAAGGCAATGGTACATGGAATAATATGCCAATGCAACTGCATCTTTAAGATTGCCTATCTTCAATAGCGCTTTTGCTGAAGATAAAGATTCGTTTGATCTCAGAATATAAGCTTCTTTAAGTTCATCACTGGGCTCAACTTCCTGCAGTTTTTCCTGTTTATGCAGCTTAATCAAAAAATTTATTTTTTTCATAGTACAGCTCAGTGCCCTTTATTATTGCATGGTTTTTTTCTATTTCCTTAATAAGCAGGCTGTCCTTATTATAGCTGCCTATTTTTACGCTTATTTTTGAATCTATCTGCTCGACTTCTTCTTTTAGCTTGGCATCTTTAGTGTCTATGTAGATATCAATGTCGCTGTCCTTAGCTGCAATGCCTTTTGCATATGAGCCGAATAGAATTGACAAGCTTATTTTTTGATTTTTCCTGATCAGCTCTATGATCCTCCTTAAATGAGGGTACTTCTTTAATATCTTTAATAGCTTATGCGATTCAACAAGATAGGCATATTGTTTTGCCTCCAGCGTTTTTTTCAGAAAGAATGCCTTATTTCTTCCTTCTTGCTTAAAATCAACAATGTTTTCTCTGTACAATTCATGGACTTTTCTTGCAATGGTGGTTTGATTAGTTTTTAACAGCCTGGCAAGCCCCCTGATGTGATTGCCGCTCTTGAAAAGCGATTCAATGATTCTAATATTGTAATTATTTTGTGACATATGTAACAATAATATTACATTACTATATAAATGTTTCGCTTTAAGGGACTGCCTTTTTCCATATATCCTCAAAGAATTCCCTGTAATAATCATAGTTCTTCCTTGAGCTTATCACAAACGCTGTTGGTTTTTCTCCCCAAACAACAGTCATTACACTATTCCCGTAAATAAAAACTCCGGTTGGAAGGGTTTGTTTGGTGTATCTTACTTTCATTCCTGAAAAAACACTTGATGCAACATACTGCTATCATGAAGACGACAGGCAGTTATGTTTTGAAAAACTGGACAGGCTGGAAAAGCTGTGCTTCGACGTGCCATATAAAACAGACTGCATAAAGAAATAAACAAATCCAGATAATTATCCGACAACAATGCCGTCAAACTCTTCAATAGCTGAAACAGCATAATCCAGCTTTCTCTGGCTTTCTGCGTATATTGTAAACAGCGATTCATCTTTGTTAACCTTATCGCCTACATGCTTGTACAGATAAACACCGGCCCCCTTGTTCTGCGGAGCGCCTGCAATCCTTGCGATCTTTGATATCGAATGATTGTCAACATGCCTTACAATGCCTTGTTTTGGCGAAAGCGCATTATAGGCAAACTCGCCAATTTTTATATCCTGCGGCATAATCTCTTTTCCTCCCTGCGCTTTTATTATTTCAATGAATTTTTTATATGCTCTCCCGTCATTTAAAATACCGGCTGCCTTTTTCAGGCCCTCTCCCTTCTTTGCTTTATACCCCATCTCAAGCATCAAGCCTGCCATCATCAATGCTTTTCTCCTTAAATCCTGAGGCCCTCTGGGATCATTCCTTAAAATCCATAAAACATCGCGGGCTTCAAGGCTGGGCCCAATTCCATTTCCTATCGGCTGCGTTCCGTCTGTTAAAATAACCTTGACAATCATTCCAAGAGCTTTTGCCAATTCCTCAAATCCTTTTTTTAATTGCGATGCTGCTTTTTTATCCAGAATTTTTGAGCCCTTGCCATAAGGGATGTCAATCAAAACATGCGTGGCAGAAACAGATGCCTTTTTTGCCATAACACTAGCAAGCAGCTGCGATTTTGCATCTATTGCAAGCGGCTTTTCAACTTTTATGATCTTATCATCTGCAGGAGCAAGGTTTAATGCTCCGCCCCACACTAAGCAGCCATTTGTTTTTTCAACAATCTTTTTCATTTTTGGAAGAGGAATATTGACATTTGTGAGCACTTCAACTGTGTCAGCTGTTCCCGCAGGGCTTGTTATGCTCCTTGAAGATGTTTTCGGAATTGTTAAGCCGGCAGCCGCAATTATCGGAACTATTATCATTGTTGTTCGGTTGCCCGCAACACCTCCAGAGCAGTGCTTGTCCATTACAGGATAGCGGCGCAGCTTTAGCTTATCGCCAATGTCAGACATTGCCTTTGTCAGCAAAGCCGTCTCTTTCATCGTCATTCTGTTTGAATAGCAGGCAGAAACAAAATAAGTCAGCTCTATTGCATCAAGCTTGTTGTGCACAATGTCCCACACAATCTGGTCAATTTCTTTTTTATCTAAAGTCCCGCCGTCAAGCTTCTTCTTTATAAAATCAATGGACAGGGGCTTTCTTGCAGGAATTACCTCAATAGGTTCATTATCTTTTAAGCCCAGAGAATCAATGACTTCTTCGAAAACTCCAATATGGCCTTCTGGGACAGCCTTTTCGCTTTCTGCAATATCAAGCACAACCGTTTCAATCTTCTCGCTCTTTTTTATTTTAATCCTGTCCAATGCGTGCAGGTCCATCTTTGCAGCATCTTTTTGGTTAAGTATTGCAACTAAAACATCTCCTGTTGCAATATCCATGTCTTTGGCAATCAATTTCATTTTTTGATAGACTCCCTGTAGAATTCAATTATGTTTACAAACAAGGTCATTATAGCCGGGCCTATTAGCACGCCTATAAAGCCGAACAAAACCAGGCCGCCTAAAACTCCGATAAGCACAAAAACAGGATGAAGCTTTGATCTGTCCCCTATAATCTTCGGCTTTATCACGTTATCAATAGTTGAGATCAGCAGCGCGCCATAAATTAAAAGCCCGATTCCAAGAAGAATATCTGCATTGTTGCCCGCATAGTATCCATTGCTTATCTTAATCAATGCAGCAGGCAGCCAAACAACCCATGCCCCCACAAAAGGTATCATTGCTGCAAGCGTCAGTATAAGAGCCCAAAACAAAGGATGATCAACTCCGAATATATAAAACCCAGCCAGCCCTATTATGCCCTGGATTATTGAAACAATTATTGTGCAGAATACAACAGCGTACAGCATGCTTCCAATTCCTTTTTCAAGAATCTGTTTTTGCTTTTCTTTCAGCGGAAGGATTTCTTTTATCCTTTTCAGCAGCTGCTCGCCGTCAATCAAAAGGAAGAATATTGTGAAGAGCGCAACAAACATGGATATCAGCTTTTTCGGAATGCTCAGGAAAAACCCCGAAGCCTGGTCTGATATGAAAGAAGCGGAGTCTTTTAAGAGCTGCATTATGTAATTATTGGCATTTTCATTCATGAAAATTCTCAAGCCCTCTGCTGCAAAGCCGCCTTTAGCTGCGCCGTATACAGAATATGCCTGTTTGTAAAGCGCGCCTATGAGCAAAGACGCTGCTGCTATTAAGATAAGCAGTATAAGGATAATGGCCAGCGATGCTGATAAATACTTCCTTTTTGTTTTTGCCAGAAGCCACCTGTAAACCGGATGAAAAATATAAGCAACAACTGCAGCAGCAAGCAATGCGTCTATAAATGGCCTTGCAATTAAAAAAGCAAAAACGAAAATTACAATGGCCAAAACAATGAAAAAAATATTTTTGTATTGCTTGATTTGAACCACCTCTTTTTAATGGGCCCAGCCGGACTTGAACCGGCGACATTCACCAGTTTGAACGTTTTACGCTCGTCAAGGCAGCGTCAACGCCTTCGGCTTTCGTTCTGAGCCTTGACTCACTTCGCTACGCTCGTTCGTCAAGGTGACATCATAGCCACTAGATCATGAGCCCTCAATAAGATATTAAAAAGAATTCATTTATATAGCTTTTGCTTCTTTAGTAAACGCCATTCTAATAAAGCACATTAGCAGATTAGTTTATTTCTATCACTGTTTTCTACAACAAGATGCAGATAGATGCAAATATTGAAATGGGCCTTGAACTTCAACCACCACTTCATCTTTGTTGATGTTGAATTTGTCATAGCCAAGCTTCCTTATTCTTTCACCAAGATTATCCCTGCTGATCAATGGCTGTGTTGCGCAATTATAGCAAGGTAGTCTGGGCATATAGCTGCCTTCAGGCAGTTCGCTTATCTTTGTTTCTTTTCCTTCATATAAGACTTTCATTATAACGCCCCCATTTATATTAAACAAAAAGCCTCCGACGAGAGTTGCACTCGCGACCTCCACCTTTTAGGTTAGCATAATACCAAGGTTTTGCGGGTATAAAGAAAACTTCATACCTGGCGCAATAGCTACTATGCTACGGAGGCATAATGATCAGATTTTATTTATTCTTTATAAAGATTACTGAGTTTTAGTAAGCGACAAAAATAAGTAATAGAATAAATCGCTTACTAAAGTTTGCCAGACATAACAATTTTATAAGTTATTTATGTCTGGCATTATTTATGATTTTAAAAGCATCTCCTTAAATTCTTCGTAGTCGTTAGAAATAATTTCAAAATTCTCTCCTCTGCCATCCAGCTCAGAAAGGCTTTTAGGAGCCTTTGGCTCTATCCCGAGCAAAGCCTTTATCTCCTTAGGGAACTTGGCAGGGTCGGCTGTTTCCAGGCTGACAGCCAGCTCATCCTTGCTTATTTTGGCTTTTTCCAAAGCGGCAAATCCAACAGCCCCATGCGGCTCCAGCAATATTTTGTATTTTTTATAAACTTCTTTTATTGCTTTATTCGCCTCTTCATCTGTAATGGAAAATGAAATAAAATCCTTTCTTAATTTTTCCATATCAGGCTTTTTATTTAAAATGCCTTTTCTAACAACCTCCCCTTTTTCATTTCTTTCATCAAAAAGCCAGCCGCCGTATAAGTCAATCAATCTGGCTAAATTGCTTGGATGCCCCACATTCATGGCATTAGAGCTGCATTTCCTAGAAGGAACAACTGGCTCATAATTTCCAGTTTTTAAAAAATTAGCGAATTCGTCATTTTCATTTGTAGCTGCAATAAATCTCTCTATTGGCAAGCCCATTTCTCTGGCGAAAACACCGCCCATTAAATTGCCAAAGTTGCCGGATGGGACTGAAAATATTATTTTTTCCCCTTCTTTCGCCAGTCTGGCATAAGCGTAAAAATAATACACTGACTGCGGCAATAATCTCCCTATATTAATGGAGTTAGCAGATGTTAAATCTAATTCGTTTAGCTCTTTATCATTAAACGCCCTCTTGACAATGGCCTGGCAATCGTCAAATACGCCTTTAACAGCAATAGCTTTTACATTCCTGCCCAAAGTAGTCATCTGCTTTCTTTGCCTTCCCGTAACTTCTTTTTCAGGGAATAAAATCACTACATTGATGTTTTGCAATCCATAAAAGGCATCTGCCACTGCCCCGCCTGTATCGCCTGATGTTGCGACTAAGACTGTTAATTGCTTATTTTCTTTTCCAGCAAAATACTGCATAAGCCTTGTCATCATTCTGGCTGCAAAATCCTTGAAAGAAGCTGTTGGCCCCCTGTCCAGCCTCATGACATGAATTTTATCCCTGACTTTTTCCAGCGGTATGCCAAAATTATAGGCTTCTTTTGTTATTCTCCTTAATTCTTCATCGCTGATCTCTTCTTTAAGAAACTCTTTTGTAACAATAAAAGCTATTTCATCATAGCTCATCTTTTTCATAGAAGCAATAACTTCTTTGCTTAACTTAGGCGCGTAAACAGGCATATAAAGCCCGTAATCCGGGGCTTGGCCAGTTAATAACGCAGTTTTAAAATCAACTAATTCTGAGTTTTTGTTTGTGCTTCTGAACAGGATTTGCTGCATTTTTAAGTATAACCTACTTTCTTCCAAAAATAGCATAAATCATACCTAATAATTTTTGAATTGGTGTTTTATTTTCTTGGGTTTTATATTCAACAACCATAGCAGTTTCATTTGCAACCGAACTGCCTGAACTGTAATTGATGCTTTGCAGTATTGCAGTTGAATTGGGTTTTTGCATTGTCATTTGTTCCACAGGCCTTTTTGCAAAAATCGAAAAATAGCTTAAATAATCAAAGCCAGGAGATTTCGCCTCATAATAGATATACTCTATGCTCTCCGCTATTTTGCTTGTTGGCAGCTCAACCCAGCTATAGCTGTATGTGTACCTTGTTAAAATAACATCAGAGTCTTTAATTCCATTTTCAGAAAGCCATGATTTTTTTACCCTGAATTCGATTATCAGAAAATCCACTGTTGCGTCGCGTATTTTTGAATTTATAACCCTGATGTGCTGATAGGCTCCTCCAGGAGCTCCCAAGCCCTCAGGAGGGCCATCTAGTTTTTCAACCTTCAGGCTTATGTTGGCGAATTCCTCTGAAAGTTGCAGGTGAAGATTAGTGAAGGCGAGCTTTTCAGTGGTGACTGACAATGTCACGTCTGTTATTCCCAAAATAGAGAACATAAAAATCTGGTAGTTGTCTTTTGATATTCTGGGGGTTATTGTTATGGCTGAAGCTATTGATAAATTAAGCAAGATCATGCAGAGCATTATTAAAACCAATCTGCTTCTTTTCATCTTTGCCACTCTTGTTCAGATCCCCCTTTTATTAAGAAAATACAGTCCAATATAAAAATGTAATGCGGAGGAAGGGATTCGAACCCTCGGACCCATTCCTTGCCAAGGCAATTCTGCTGCCAAAGCTCTAAGGGACAGGATGTCCTAGCTGGTCTTAAGTATCGCACCGCATCTGAGTCCTGCGCGTTTGACCAGGCTTCGCTCTGGAGCA
>JACPBO010000006.1 GCA_016180285.1 Candidatus Woesearchaeota archaeon | reverse complement strand
ATCAAGACTTTCTGCCGGGATTAATATTGATGGGGGGGCTTTGTAACCAACATCACCAAGCATGTCTAAGGATCTGACTAAGCCTCCGCTTTTCCCCCCAATCGAGCCCATCTGTGGAATAAAAATTCCATTTTTATCTACAAAATTATGCGTTGACCCCATAGACAATTAGAAATACGTGCTTCTATAAATATTTAATTATTTAAGAGTAGAAAATTTGCCCTTAAACCACTCAACAGTCTCCTTCAAGCCTTTCTCCAGATCATGCTCTGCTTTCCATCCAAGCTCTTTTTCAGCAAGCCTGGCATCGAGGTATATCCTGTGCACTTCTCCTGAAATTGCTGCCCCATGCCCTGCTTTTGCATCTTTGCCAAGAAGCTTCTTTATCGCATTAAAAAGCTCATTAACAGATGTTTCTTTTCCTGTTCCGATATTGAAAATTTTCTCTTTTGTATTTTGTTCAAGCGCCATTAAATTGGCTTTTGCAATATCTTTCACATAAACAAAATCTCTTGTCTGCTCCCCATCGCCATTTATAACGCATTCTTTTCCTTTGAGCAGATTATTCAAAAAAATAGCAACAACACCTGCTTCTCCATTCGGATCCTGCCTTGGGCCGTAAACATTGGAGTAGCATAACGCAGCATAATCAATTCCCGCATCACTGCAAAAAACCCTCAGCAAATGCTCAGCAGTATATTTTGAAACTCCGTAAGGTGAAATCGGCAGACACGGGTGCTTCTCATCGCATGGCAGGTATTTCGGCTCTCCATATCTTGCCCCCCCGGAGCCGGCATAAACAACTTTTTTTATTTTATATTTCCTGCAAAGCAGGAACACATTGGCGCTTCCGATCATATTAACGCGGGCATCAAAAATCGGGTCTTCCATTGATTTCCTTACGCTTACCTGGGCAGCCTGATGAATTACGAAATCCGGCTTTTCCCTGCTGAAAACTTCATCTAATTTCTTATCATCAAGAATATCAACATTATAGAAAACTGCTTTTTTATTCAGATTTTCCTTAAAGCCATTCGACAGATTATCAGCCACTGCAACCTTATAGCCTTTTTCAATCAATAAATCAGCTATATGGCTTCCTACAAATCCTGCTCCGCCGGTTACAAGCACGGTCTTCATAAGCCTTGATTTTCAGCGCTTTATATATATTTTTCTAAAATTACTGCTTAAGCTTTCTTATCTGCAATACTCCAGAGCCATTTAAAATATTTCATAAAGCTTTTTGAGATGCCATCACTTTGGATAGAAATCGCTAAAGGAAGCTCTTTTTCCAACCACATGAGAATCACCAATTTGTTGCCATATACATACATTGTAGCTGGGCTTTGAAATTTCTCTGGAATGTATCTTATTTCAAAATAGGGCCTTCCAACATAAGGTTTCCACCTATTGATTGCTTGTTTTGTCTTGTTGCATAAGCATCTTAAGGTAATTTTCTTTTTTTCGCGCATATTGTGGATTTTCTCCATGAAATGTTTCGGCATAATCTTAACTGAGCCGCCTGTAGATGTTCCAAGCCAGTCTTTGCCCGTCCTTATTATGTCTAATAATATTGTTTTCATTCCTTCAACGCCTTCATAAACTTCAACAACGGCTTTCTTTTTTCTTGGCCTGTGCAAAGCCAATAAATTTGGCAGTATTGATTGTAAATCCTGCTCTTTTTCTTTTAAAAAATCTATTAGCTTATTCGGGGAAGTAGCTCTGAAATACTTTTTATTATTTCTAATCGCATAAGAAACAAGTCCTTTGTTCATCAAAGACTTCAAGGTATCATAAACATTCGACCTGGATTCCCTTGTTCTTTCCGATATTTCCGATGCCAATGCTTCTTCTAGTTGGAGCAAGGTAATGTATGCTTCTGCTTCCCTGTTGCTTAATCCTATTTTGATCAGGGCTTCTTTTTCCATAGCTTAAACTGATTTGCTGTTATTTATAAATTTTTCTATTGTAGTTTATTTATAGACAACAAAGGTTTTTAAACTAGATTGTATTTCTTGCAAGGTAATTAAAATGGGAATATTAAGAAGAAAAACAATAGGAGAGGGTTATTTGGAGTTAAGAACGTATATTAGTGACGCTGATTTTCCAGGCAGAAGAACATATTCACTTAGTTTTTTTAGCGAATATGGCAGTGAAGAGCTTTTTGTGCCTGCTCCTTATTCCCATATATTTTCACGTCTGATGCATAACATGATATTTGATGCTGTAAACAGCGAGGAAGATTTTAGAAGAATAAGGTCTGCTTTTGAAAAGAAGGTTGTACAATTATACAATGCTGCGTATAGGTCATCCATGAAACCAATTATAGTAGCAGATGACGATTTAGGAGTAAGACGCAGCTGTGAAATTGGCCTTAGGGAAATTACCGCCGTATACCCTGCAAAAGTAGAATATGTGGAAAATGGCATTGACCTTTTGCAACGAGTAAAACAAAGCGACTATGGCCTGATAATAACCGATAATAGTATGCCCGGTATGAATGGGTTAGAAGCCATTGAAGAAATAAGAAAGTTCAACCAAAAAGTGCCAATTATTATGATGAGTGCTAGCAATGTTAAGGAAAAGGCACTAAAGGCAGGTGCATCTGATTATATAGGAAAACCATTTACTTGTGATCAGTTTGATCCATTGGTCCAGAGACTATATAAGGGTGCCTGACCGCTTTGTTTACAGAAATGTATCCGACCATCTTATCGGATTTGTAACTGTAAAATCAGAGGCAATAGTGGTCAATAATCAGTACATTTTCTAAAATTATTTAAAGTAAGGCTCACCTATACGATATATGGAGATAAAGAAGCATGTTTGGGTATTGGTTGCCATCTTTCTCATTGTATTAGGCACCAGGCTGTTTTTTGCATTCTCCACGCCTTATTTCTCATCAAGCGAAGCATATTTCAACTTAAAGGAGATTGGAAAAATAGGGCAAACCGGCTTGCCGTCATTCCATGATGATCTCAGCTTTTCCGGAAAAACAAATATTTACCTGCCTACATTCCATTACATAATTGCCTTTTTTGCTATTTTTATGCCATTAACCCTTGCTGCAAAGCTGATTCCGAACATAGCTGCAGCATGCCTTGTTTTTGTAGTTTTCCTTTTAGCAAAGAAATTCACAAAAAACAATAAAGTGTCATTGCTGACTGCATTTATATCTGGCTTCATCCCGATATTTTTCAGGCAGACAATAAACAGCATTTCAGTATATTCTTTTATTATTCCGCTGCTGTTCCTTGCATTTTATTTCTTTATGCAGGTTACTGATAATAAGAAATACCTGCCCCATTATCTTTTTCTCATGGTGCTGCTGACTTTTCTCTATCCAACAATGCTTTTATTTATATTTGCTCTCGTTATTTACCTGATTTTCATGCTGATTGAAAGGACGAAATTGAGCAGGTCTGAGCTGGAAATCTCTCTTTTTTCATCGTTCTTTGCATTTTGGTTTTATTTCATCTTCTTCAAAAAAGCTCTTTTAATGCACGGCATAAACATAATATGGCAGAACATACCTGCGCAGCTTTTAAGGAATTACTTTGTAAGCGTTAATATGCTTGAAGCAATTTACAAAATAGGCGTAATTCCCTTCATTTGCGGCGTCTATATTATATACAGGTATCTTTTAAAGGAGAAAAACAGGCAGATATACCTGCTTACAGCATTTGCAATTTCAGTTTCTCTCCTGTTATGGCTGAGGTCTATACAGCTCGACATAGGGCTGATTTTTTTAAGCGTTACATTGCTTGTTTTATTCAGCCAGTTTTACAAAGATTTTATCGGATACATTGAAAAAACAAAATTTGCAAAATATGAGAATTACATGTTTCTTTCAGTTGTATTCCTGCTCGTGGTATCTTCAGTAATACCTTCCCTGTCATACGCTTATTCAGAAATTAAAAATGCTCCAAGCGCAGATGAAATAAATGCCTTTTTATGGCTGAAGTCCAATACTCCTGAAGGCAGCGTAATTCTGGCATCAGTAAACGAAGGAACAATGATTAATGCGATTTCAAAAAGAAAAAACGTTATTGATACAAATTTTCTGATGGTCAAAAACAGCGCTGAAATATTTGATGATGTAAAGAGCATGTTTACTACGAACTCAGAAATAACTGCATTGGAGCTTTTAAACAAGTACAAGGTCAATTACATGCTTTTTTCAGAAGAAGCAAAAAACGAGTTCAAAATAAAAGATTTAAATTTCATAGAAGAACGGTGCTTCGAGCTGGTTTATAATCAGTCTGTGCAGATCTATATGCCGTTATGCGCAGTGGAGGAAAAATGAAGCTTACAGAAAGAAATTCCTTGCTTCTGCTTTTAATAGCCGTAGCTCTCATATTGGCGCTCCCTCATGTTGTCAGGCATTTTTTTTACAATGATATAATGATTGGCATGAGGCCTTATTATGAATCAAGGATGGCGTTGACAATTGCAGAACACGGCATACCCTTGCAGGACAATATGGTTTTTTCGCCAAAGCCGTATGTTTTCAATCCCTATCACCTGATTTTATCAAAGTTATCCTTCATCAATGTGGAATATGCTTCAAAGATAATTCCATTTATAGCAGGCATTCTGTGCGTCATTCTGCTTTATCTGATTCTCAAAAAACTAAATATTGATTTCAAGGAAAGATTTTATATTTTGCTCATTTTCATAATATCCCCGATATTTGTCTACTTGTTTGTTGTTTCAAACTCTGATGCTATTGCCCTGCTCTTAAATCTTCTTGCATTCTACTTTTTCATCCACGACAGAAAAATGGCTTTTATCATATCCGGGCTGATTTTTGCCACAATACCTTTTTTCGGGATATTTCATGCAATTATTGCCCTGCTCATAACTTTGCCTTACATCTCGTTGAATAAGAAAAAGGCAAGGGATTTTTCAATAGTTGCAACCATAATAATCGTGATCAGCCTGGTAATCTATCTGCCTCTTCTGATAAATTTTGGAGTTCCGCGCAGCATAAGCTTAAGGCAGAATCTTCTGCAGAACTTCGTATCAGATTTCGGCTCTCTTACAGGCCTGAGCATATTCGGCATTTTGCTTGCTTTGGCTGGCCTGGCTGTAACATGGAAAAAGGATTATCATTATTCCTTCTTTTACCTTGTTGCAATTATGTCATTCGCCCTTTCTTTCTACATAGATATTTTCAGGTTCTACATTAATTTCCTTGTTGCAGTTTCATCTGGCTTATGCTTGGTGTACATTTCAAAAACAAAATGGCAGTTTAAGCTGATAAGAAATCTCACAATCCTTATTTTAATCTGCGGCCTGCTGTTTTCATCAACTTCCTTTATTTCGAGGTTAAGCGCATATCCTCCCACTAAAGAGATGATTAAAAGCCTGGAATGGCTTAATGGCCATGATGATTCGGCCAATATTGTCCTTTCACATTATAAAAACGGGTTTTGGATAGAATATTACGGCAAAAAAGCAGTGCTGGACAAAAACTTTTATTTCACGCCAAATCTGATGCTCGCCTATAATGAAACAGAAACAATATTTTATTCAAGAAATCTTGAGAGAACAACAAAGCTTTTAAACAAATATGATGTAAGTTACATATGGATAACTCCTGATATGAAAAATGGCGAGGTTTGGAATGAAGAAAATGAAGGCCTGCTTTTCCTGTTCAGAAACAATGAGTTTTTTGAAAAGATTTATGATGAGGGTTCGATAGAGATATGGCAATATAAAAAAGGGTTAAAATGAATTTTGATGCGCTGCTCATATATGTGGTCTCTTACTTCGGCCTATTTACTGCCATATTTTTCTTCTCAACATTGCTTGACAATAAAGACAGTCTTAAAACCCCTAAAATAAAAGAATACTCCAAGGTTTCAGTTATAGTGCCTGCTTACAATGAAGAAGCCACCATATTGAAAACAATAAAATCCCTGCTTAATCTGGATTATCCTAAAGACAAGCTCGAAATCATAGTTGTTGATGACGGCAGCACAGATGGCACGCTTAAAGCTGCAAAATCCATTAAAGAGCCAAATGTGATAGTATTTACAAAAAAGAATGGCGGCAAGGGCTCTGCCCTTAATTTCGGGTTGGAAAGGTGCGCGGGTGAATTTGTAGCTGCCTTGGACGCAGATTCTTTTGTGGCCAGTAATGCGCTCAAAAAAATGCTTGGCTATTTTGAAGACCAGGATGTGATGTCAGTGACGCCTTCGTTAAAAGTCTATAAGCCGAAAAATTTTCTGCAGAGAATCCAGTTAATAGAGTATCTCGTAGGCATCTTCCTAAGAAAGATATTTGCCATTCTGGATTCCATCCATGTTGCTCCCGGACCTTTCAGCATATTCAGAAAGGAATTTTTTGACAAGTATGGCGGCTATGACGAAAATAATCTGACAGAAGACATAGAAATCGCTTTAAGGATAAAAAGCAGGAAATTCAAAATAGAGAATGCAGCTGATGCCATAGTTTATACGCTTACACCGCCATCATTTACAGGCCTTTTAAAGCAAAGATTAAGGTGGTATTATGGATTTATGGAAAATGTGCTGCAATACAAGCACCTATTCAGCAGAAAATACAGCAATCTTGGCATTTTCATCCTGCCTGCAGCATTCATCTCAGTTGCTCTCGTCATTGTTGTTCTTTTCTACACAATATTCCGATTCATCACCAGAACACTCATACAAAACTATAAAAATCTTAGCTCAATAAATTTTGACTTTTCAAGGCTTTTTGATTTTCATTTTGACCCATTTTTTGTGAATTTTAACTCAGTTGCCGTGCTCTCCATATTGTGCCTGGCAATAGGCATATGCATGATTGTTATGGCAAAGAAGATCTCTAAAGAGACGTCTAAGATAAAATTTTCCTATGTGTCTTATTTGCTGTTTTATTGGGTTTTATTCGGAGTATGGTGGCTTACTGCTATTTTTTACAAGCTATCCGGGAAAAAAGTAATCTGGAGGCATAAAGACACAAGATGAAATCAAAATCCAGGTATTTTTTTGTTTTTGCGGCAACTACTCTGATATTTTTAATTGGCCTGATAATAGGCGCAAAGACTGCAGATACAAAGCTTTCAAAGCTAGGCGACCTTGAGCAGGACATGAGAGTAGACACAATGGCAGTTGAAATCGAGTACTTGCTTGTCAGCGAGGATCCGTGCAAATGGATAAACTCAACTCCGCTTACTGATGACCTCTACCAAATAGGCTCAAAATTAGACTATATGGAAAACCAGCTCGGAAAAAACAACAGGGATGTAATGCGCCTTAAGGAATATTACTCTCTGCTGGAAATAAGGCATTGGCTCTATATGAAAAAGACAAGCGAGAAGTGCAGGCAAAACAATACGCTGATTCTTTACTTTTATTCAAATTACAAGGACTGCGATAAATGCGAAGAGCAGGGATTTGTCTTGAATTATCTGCATAAAAAATATCCAGACATGAGCATTTACTCGTTCGACATAAACATAGACAATTCTGCGATCAATGCAATTAAAAGAAAATATGGGATAAAAACAGCCCCAAGCTTGATAATCAATGATGTTGCTTATAATGGTTTCAAGGCAAGCGATGAGATAGACAACTTACTATAGAACCCTGTAAATATATACTTCCTGGCCGCACTTCCCCTCTATATGCTTTTCTAATTTTAACCTGCCGTTTTCATCCAGCATCATCCTGTTAAACGGCACGCCAACTAAATTATTGTAAACAAAATAGCTGGGTTTAAAAGTATCAATAAGAATATTAATGTCTTCGCTCCATATCGACTGTATCCTGAAATTGCCGTAATACCCGAACCATGGCCAGAAATTGCTTATTATGTATTGGTCTTCTGGAGCATATCTTTTGATGTAATCTGTGCTCTGGATTATTGCGCCGTCCTTTTCGCAATTCCCATGAGCCTGGATTCTATTAAAACCGAAAAGAATGGCTGTTAAAATGGCAAAAGTTATTATTGCAGCATAAAAAAATCTTCTATACTGGATATCTTTGATTTGTTTCATTAAAAATAAAAATCCCGCATAGCATATAATGTATAAAAAAGCCAGATCAGCAAGGTAATACCTTGAAAACTTCAGCCTTACAAAGAATAAATAATATGCAAAGAAAACAATTGTGTAAAATATCACTATCCAATTTTCTTTTCTCTTTCTAATCAGAGGGTAAATGCCAAAAGGCAAGAATACAGAAAGCGCTGCCATCACAACAAAGAAATTTGCTATCTGCAGCATTATTGGCTCATTTACAGTATACTGAGCTATGACAGACATCTGCATCATTAAATCCCATAAGGGGTTTTTGTAAGTGATAAAATTGTAAATCAGCCAGGGCAGTAATGCTATGATGCTGCCTATTGAAAAATAAATTAGCTTCTTATATTCCTTGAAAAAAATAAAAAAGGCTGCGACTGCAAGGCCAAAAAGAGCATTTGGGAATTTTGCCAGAAATGAAAGGCCGCTTAAGATGCCCGCAATCAGAATAAAGTGGTTTTTTTGCTTCAATATGAAATAAAAGGAGAGGACTAAAAAGAACAATGCAGGTATTTCAGTATAGACCTTAGATCCCCATTCGATCATTAAAGGCGATATGGAGAAGAGTGCTGTTATAAAAAGCGCATGCTTATGCTCAAAATTCTCTTGGGCAATCAGATAGAAAACATATATCGTTGCCAATGTGAAAAATAGTATAATCAGCTTTGCAGCAAAAATGCTTTCTCCTGTAAAAAACCAGAAAAAGGCAATAATATATTCCAATAATGGAAACCTGAAATCCTCTGTAAAGTTTGACTGCGCAATATGGCTTCTTGCATTTCCAAGATAAACATTCTCATCCCAGAGAAGAACAGGGTCAATGAAATTAAGGATCAAAAATAAAGCAAAGAAAACTGCCAGTAAAATAAATATATGGTGTTTCTTATTCATTTTCTTGCAATTTTATATCTTATCAATCTCGCCAATGTCACTAAATAATTCAGATATTCCCCTGCGCCTAGCTTGCTTTTCCCCGCTCTCCTGTCCTTGAAGATATAAGGCACTTCTTTTACAGTTTTATAGCTGCCTTTGACCAGGATTTCAAGGCATATCTTGAATCCTTTTGAGTCAAATCTTATATCTTTTATAACGCTTTTTTTAAGAAAAAACAAGCCGCTCATTGGGTCCTTGACATTCGTTACAGTTTTTGCCAGCAATGTTGCTCCTTTGCTGATGAGCTTTCTCGCTAAAGGCCAGTTCTCCATTCCGCCACCTTTGATGTGCCTGCTTCCAATTACAAAATCAATGTTTTCATTTAAAATCGGCTTTATCAGTTCAGGGATTATTTCTGGCGGATGCGAAAAGTCAGCATCCATAACGCCAATAATATTGCCTTTTGCAGCTTTAAATCCTGAAACAACAGCGCTGCTCAATCCAAGCTTGCCCTTTCTGTGCAGAACCTTGACCGGGTATTTCCTGCTTAAATTTTCAGCGATCCTGCCTGTCCCGTCTGGCGAGTTATCATCAACAATTATGATCTCGCCTTTGATCTTGTTTTTTTTGAGAGTATTTGAGATTGCGGCAATAAGGTTCTTTATGTTCTCTTTTTCGTTGTATGTCGGGATTATTGTTGAGATCATTTGATTTCTTGCGCTATTCTCAAAATCTCGTTTTTATAATTTTTGAATAAAAAGGATCTGACTGTTTCGTCTTTCTCATCTTTTATCTTACTTCTAAGTGTTTCCAATCTTGCCCATTCAATTAGGTTTTTATTTTTGTATATCCTGGTGAAATAATCAATAGTATCTTTCATTTTATTAACTGGTGCCATTATAAAACCGCCATACTCCAATGGGCAACTAAATTGTTCGGATCCTTTTTCTATCAGCTTTGCTATGTCCTCAACAACAATAAAGCCAATTCTATCTGCCATAGCATGCGGGGTAATCTTCAAATACCCCCATATTTTTATAACATTCTCATGTAAATTGCAAACTAAATTAGGCGTGTATCCATAAAAAAGCTCTTCTAAGGTTTGCAGTGGCACATTCTCCACTACAAAAGGGTATAGCAACGGATCACCCCCGTAAATCATCGTCACAACATCTTTTACTTTTAACTCTGTTTCTTGTGATGGTATGCTCTCAATTGCATACTCACGATCTCCCACTTCATGAAGCACATCCATTGTGTCTCTTACTTTTAATCCTTCAATGCCCAATGTCCGGCAAACTATACTGACTGGATTTTCTTCCTTTAAAGGATGTGCTATATCTAAAATTGATAGTCTTTGTTCTAAAATAAATGGCTCGATAAGGCTTCCAAACAGCTTTGAGAATTCATCAGCATACCGCTTTACTTCGTTACACCAAGGCTCTGAGCCAAAAATTAATTCTTTATTTGCATTGTTGCAATTGTAATGGTCTGCGATCAATTTTGAAATTTTTTTGCATTCATCATAAAGGCCTCTAGCTGAATCATCTATAGAAAGCACTAAAGTAGAGTCTTCAGTTCCAGTTTGTTTTAGATGTGTTGTCATTCTGAATTTAAATAATGTCTTTAATATCTTTCATTTCTTTATCTTCACAAAATCCCCCAGTGTGAAGCTCTCCACTGCCTTTTTAGCTTCTTTTTTATGGATCTCTTCATGCGCTTCAACCAGCTTTATTTTTAAAAATCTTTCAAGCTTTCTTGCAAGCTCGACATTTGGCTCGAAATGCCCTGATTCGATCTTGTGAATCAATGAGGCCTTTTCATTTATTTTTTTGGCAAAATCCTCCTGTTTTAAGCCAAGCTCTTCCCTTTTTGATTTTATCAGTTCAGGGTATTCTGGAACTATTACTTCCATCAGCTCCTTTTCTTCAGCAATTGCGCTCTGGATTTTTTGCTTTTTTGGATCAGCCTGGCGTATTCTGATTTCACCAAGAACTTTGCCGAATTTGGAGCATTGCTCGCATACAAATAATTCGCTTCCCTCAATTAATGCCTTGAATTTTGCCTGTTTCCCGCACATATCGCATTCCATGTTAGCCTTCCATTGTTATCCTTAATATAAGGCAGAAAAACAGAAAAGATATAAAAATGTTGTTGTTTTATACTTAGACACTAAAGCATTTAATAAAATATCAATATAGCATTCAATATTGCAAGACAAATGTTGTTTTATAGATGATGCGATGCTGCTCGAGCAGATTCAGCACTTCTTCATAATGTCTTGTTGGCGCTTGGAATACACCTTTCGAGATTATTCTGCCGCCTATTCTTGCAAGAATTCCTGTTCCTATTTTTCTTCCTTGCAGAGCATAATAAAACATCTTTTGCTTCGCAGGCGTGAGATTTCTCAAGCTATACTCGATTATTGCAAAATTCTTAAATCCAAATCTTTCTGCGAGATAATCTTTCTTGAGAAGCGAACGGCCTTCTGCAAGAATAGCTTCCCGCGCAAGAAAACTTACATTCATTAAGTCATTAATGTCAACAGCTTTTACATCCAGCGAGTATTCTTTTCCAGAAAGTGCCCTTCTTAGCTCTTGGCATAGCGCCATTTTCTTTTTCACAGAAGCGGCTCTGCTAAGGATTATCGCTAAATCTATATCCCTAGAATTAACTTCGCCGCGCGCATATGAGCCATAAACAACTATGTCCCATGCATCATTCTTCTTTATCCAATTCAAATCCAACTTTTTTTGCAATTTTTCTAAGATCATCTCTTATTACCTCTGCTGTTTCCTTTTGTAAGCCAATGCTATAGCTATCCTGGTATACTGGAAAATCCTTATCTAGAATCTTATATATCTCTTGATAATTCTGTTCAAGAATGCGGAAACGCTCAGTATGGCTTTTTGGAATAAACCCTTTCTTTTGCAGGATATGCCAGTCAGCAATTACTGCAAGAGCCTTGAAGAAAAGGCTTGCTGCGGAATTGTAAGAATTTCTTTGCAATGCGCTATTGCCTTCTCTATAGAACTCCCTTATGTTCTTCGCCAAAAGCTCTTTCTTGTCCATGTTACTATAAGTAACAGATAAGTAATATTTAAACCTTTCTGTTCTTTATAGTAACAGGAATGATATCAGGCTGATTGATGCACTTTAGGCGCAATCAACAGCAACGGCATATTTAACGCAGACAAACATTGCAATGCTGTTCTTATTCTGAGCATTGTTCGCAATTTTAGTCTATGCAGTCTGGGATTGGATCAGGAAAAAATAACAAAAAATCATATTTTTATTTCTTCGTTCTTTTTTCTATTTAAACCAAACTTGTTTAAAAGATCAAGGCTCCACTTTTTTTCGGTTTTTTCATAGTTGCGGTCTCTGAAGCCATTTGAAACAAATCTTGATGCTCTTGCAATTCCTTCTCTCGGAACGCCCATTTTTTTTAAATCCTTATTTAATTTTGAAACATCATCATAACTCTTTACTTTATCATTTTAGATTAAATTAGCTATCCTTCTTCCCATGTCTTCTTTTGTACCTACACATACAGTTATCAGTTTTTCCTGTTTATCTTTAATTTCTATACAGCCTTTATCACTTAATTCTTCTAAAATTCTTTTCTTATTGCCTTCCATTTTTGTTCACCGTGTTTTTTTTATCGAGCAAAAACAAACAGAGTTAAATTCAGGATCCTTTTTAGCAACACTACATAGATCAACTCTATTGAAGATCTTTTCATCAAATTTTGGGCAAAAAGCCCGGTTATCTTTTTGAATGAGTTTTGTAGCTTGGATTAATGTTTCTTCTTTTGATAATGGAAGTTTCACCGTTCTACCTAAATTATGTGTTCTTAATGCCCAGTATGCTTGTCTTAACATATTTTGATCCAGATCCCCTCTAGGTAAACCTTCTAATTCTTCTTTGACCTGTTCTCGCATTCTTCTTATCCTCAATATATTTTCAAAAACCATTTTTAAATACCAGTACATACCAGATATATCATACACCTATATAAACCTTTCTATTTTTGTTTGCTATTCTTTTCACAACGGCCATCACGCCATTAAAACCGAAAGGTTTATTTTAAACTGATATACATAATTCTTATGAAGTCTGAAGACAAACAAAAACTATTGGAAATCTGGAAGATGTTAGAAAATGATCAAAGTGGTTATTATAAACCTACTGAAATAACAGAGAAACAACGAGAGTTAATTTATGATGTAAGTAGGCTATTGAGCAGAAGAGATGCTTCTATATTAATACATTTATTATCGATACTTACAAAGAAAGAAAGCGAGGATATAAAAATTCTATAACTTCTCGAGAGTAGTCTCATTAAATTTATTAATCAGCTTTTTTATCCTACATATATGAGCAGCGCTATTGCCGTAAAATTCGATAATGTGACAAAAAGATTTGGCGATAATCTTGTTCTGAATAAAATAAGCCTTAATATTAATGAAGGCGAGATATTCGGCATCATAGGAAGGAGCGGATCCGGCAAGACAACAATGCTCAATCTTTTGATCGGCTTCATGCGGCCTCAGGAAGGCGATATTCTGTACAACATAACTGAAAGCGGAGTTGAAAGCTTCAAGTCAGTATTCAGAAACCCATTTGATGTAAAGAAGAAATTTGGATTTGCAGCCCAGACTCCTTCTTTTTATCCTAAATTGACTGTAATGGAAAATCTGAGATATTTTGCAGCCCTTTATAGCATACCAAAATCAAACATAAGCAGCAAGGCAGACGAATTGCTGGAAATGACAAACTTAACCAGATTTAAGAATCTGATTTCCCAGAATCTTTCAGGAGGGATGCAGAAAAGGCTTGATATTGCGTGCTCTTTGATCCATAACCCTTCATTATTGATACTGGATGAGCCGACAGCTGACCTTGACCCTATTTCGAGAAAGCAGATATGGGATCTTATGAGAAAGATAAACGAAAGGGGAGTTACAATAATACTTGCAAGCCATTTCCTTACAGAAATGGAAACTCTGTGCACAAGAGTTGCTATACTGGATGATGCAAAGATAGTCAGGTCCGGAACTCCCGATGAATTAAAAATGTTATATACAAAGGAAAAGGAATTGATTCTTGAAACAAGCTCAAGGAATTATGATGCCCTGATTAAGAGCTTAAGAAAAATTGGCGTAAAAAACTTAAAAGTTGAGGAAAACAGGCTCATCATATACACTCCTGAAGGAGAGAAAACCCTTGCAAGATTGCTGAGAATGCTCGGCAAAAAAGACTCCCTGCTCGGAGTTGAATTAGGCAGGCCGTCTTTAGATGAGGTATTCATATCGCTGGCTAAAAAATGAAACTATTCAGCATAATAAAAAAGAACTTCAAGCTCTTGCTTAGGTCCAGGACTTCTGCTTTGATAGTCATACTTGGCCCTTTGTTGATAATACTTCTCGCAGGAATAGCATTCAACACATCGAAATCATACAGCCTGAATATCGGGACTTATTCTCCGGGCTATAATGCATTGATCGATTCTTTCATAGAAAAGCTGACTGACAAGCAGTTTGCAGTACGCCGTTTTGAAACAGAAAAGTCATGCATAGATGCCATTAAAAAAGGCACAATACATACATGCATTGTTTTCCCGAAAGACCTTGACTTTGAAAACCCCTCTCTTGAAAACGAAATAGATTTTCATGTTGATTATTCCAAAATCAACCTTGTTTGGATAATCCTTGATATTGTTTCTTCAAAAATATCATCAAGGTCAAGGGAGCTCAGCATTAACCTTACAACTGTGATTTTAGACAAATTAGACAGGACAAAGCAGGAATTGCAGAATGACCTTATTGTTATTGATGCTCTTGTAGCTAAAAATAAAGATATGAATGACAAGGTTTCAGAAGTTAAAGCTTCTTTAAGCTCAATGCAGCTTTCATTTAACAAAAATGATCTGAAGGCAGATGAGATTGCAGCTAAAACTGCAGAGCTGAACAGCAAGACAACCTTGCTGATGAATTACAGTTCTGCATCAATTGCCACAACGCAGCAATTAATTGACAATGTCAATAATGTGGTTGGTATGATGGGCTCAAATGCAAGCGGCAAAGGTATATTGGTAAGTTCTGCCAGTGACGCGCAAACACAGGTTACAGACCTATCTTCAAGCATAAGCAATATCAGCAGCCTTATTTCATCATATAATTCAGACGTTGCCTCTTTGCTGTCTGTTATGCAGGCAAGCTCGCAGGATCTTCAAGCAAGGCTTGACAAAGCAAACTCGCTTAAAAGCTCTGCATCCGGAAAGCTTGATGCCATAAAATCAAAATTAGATAAGGCATCTTCAGAGCTTAGCGCAGTCAAGAATTCTGTCCGCAATATAATTGCAAATATCGAGAGCACCAAGGTAAAGGATGCGCAGAGCATTGTGTCTCCTGTAAAAACAAAGATATCTCCTGTAACGCCTGAAACAAGCAATCTCAATTATGTATTCCCCAGCCTGATAGTTCTTGTCATAATGTTCATAAGCATACTGCTTTCCTCGACATTAGTTATGATGGAAAAGATGTCAAGGGCTTATTTCAGAAACTTTGTAACCCCAACAAGGGATGCAACATTCATATTTTCAGCCTATCTCACCAATATTTTGATTCTCATATTGCAGCTGATAATCATCCTTGCAATCTCGACAATATTCTTAAGGGAGATTGTGCTGCTGGGCCTGTTAAAATCCCTCCCCTTATTGCTTCTGATAACAACAATATTCACGTTCATCGGAATCTGCATAGGCTACTTGTTCAATTCAGAGGAAACATCAACACTGGCATCAATATCTGTTGGCGCAATAATGATTTTTCTGTCCAACCTCATACTGCCATTGGAAAGCATGCCGGATTATGTCAGGCAGGTAGCTGCTTATAACCCATTTGTAATAAGCGAGGTTGTGCTTCGAAAATTGATGGTATTCAATTCACCGTTTATAGTTATTAAAAATGAGATTGGAATGTTAATCGCTTTTGTCGTGCTTTTCATTGGTTTAACGCTTGGAGCTCAGCAATTGATGAAGCATCGCTTTTTGGCAGAGGGAATAAGCATTTTCAAGAAGAAAAAGAAAGAAATAGAAGAGCCTAAGAGTGAGGAGCAGAACGAAACAAAGCTGAATTTCAAATCAATAGGTGAGCTGGTAGGGAATATTTTTTCCATGCCGGATCATGACTTTGAAGAAGCGATAAAAGAGAAAAACATCTATGCTGAATGGGTATTGGAAAGCCAGAAAGATGCTGAATTGTACAACAAGCTGAAAGGCATTAAGAAAAGAACTCAGTTCTTGAGCATCATAAAGAAGCACTTGGAAGGAAAAACAAAGTAGATTTTGAATAAATTTAAATACCTATTTTATTTTTTCTTTTTTTAATGAAAGCCATAATAGTCACAGGAACACCCGGAACAGGAAAGACAACGCTTGCTAAAAGGCTGTCTAAAAGATCAGGCTATAAGTACATTGATGTAAGCAAGCTCATAAAAGACAATAAGCTTGAAGAAGGCTATGATAAAAAAAGAAAATGCAGGATTGTTGATGTTGAAAAATTAAACAAGGTTTTAATTGAAATAATAAAAAATTCTAAAAAATCACTGATCATAGACTCTCATTTAAGCCATTATCTGCCTGAGAAATATGTTGATCTCTGCATTGTCACAAAATGCAATCTTAAAACACTGGAAAAAAGATTAAAAAAGAAAGGCTACGATAAAAATAAAATAAGGGAAAACCTTGACTGCGAAATATTTGATGTATGCTTGAATGAAGCAAAAGAGAGAAGGCACAAGGTTATGGTCGTAGATGAAAAGACAGGTTTTGAGAATGTGATTAAAAAATTATAGCCTTTATCTACCTGTTGCAGTTACATATGCTTTTGTAAGCACATCAACCGGAAGCACGCATACCTCTTTTTCTTGTATTAGGTAGTCTCTTAAAGAAATGATCTTATCACTATCTCGCTCATCTATTTTTTTCATTGCATCATAAATCTCTGTTATAAGTGGTTTTGGAACACTATAGCCGGAATTCTGTAATTCATTGTATAATGTTCTCATTTCATTCTCTCTTTTCACAGTTTCTTGTTCTTTTGAAACAGAGCCCATTGCATCATACCCGTACTTAAATGAACTGGCTTCTTTAGGCAAGTTTTTTGTTCTGATATGATCCATAAATTCGCCAACCTTTTTACCCAAGCTAGCTAAACCTAAACCCCCCAAAGCGAGTAATGCTCCTGAAAGAGACCATAAAAATGTAGATGCGGCGTTTGGGTTTTCATTTTCAAGTTTGACAACCTTAGAAATTATTGACATATATTCAAACTTTCCTGATGAATTTCCGTAACCTGCTACTGCTCCATCAATAAGAATGCCGCTGCCTACAACAACCATCCCTAATAAAACATTTAATATACACCAATCATCTCCATTAGCCACATCCAATCCTCTTGGCGGCCATGAAAACAATCTTTGCTCTAAAACCTTTTTAGAAAGTTCGATTGCAGTGCTATCAACAATTCCTCTTGACTCATCTGATGCAATATCATCTAAATTTCCAAGGAAAATTGTTTGAGGTTTTCCTTTTTTATTAATGTACACGGCGCAGAAACCATCTGACGCAATTTGACTTTCATTATCTGAAAAGAAGGGTATTTCAAATTTTTCCCTTTCATGAATTTCCCACTGCCCTTTTCCAGTATCAAGTTTTCTCGAAGGAGGATTATATAGGATGGGAATAGAATCTAATGAACGCATAAAATATGGTTCTCTCACCAACTGCGCAATATTATTATCGCTTGCCAATTTTACACCCATATTTTAAATAAATTTTACATATTTAAATATTTATATCATGTATTAGTTAGTTCGTATTTATATCACTCTAAAACATCCACTTCGTCCACAATCCCGTCAGAATCCAGATCAATCCCTTCAACAACCTTTGCATTGATCTCCTTGTTGAACTTGTTTCCTTCGCATATCTCCTTGAAGTGCTTTATGAAAGCGAGCATCACTGCCTTTGTTCCCATGTACCTTTTTCCAGCTACCAGTAAAATGCTTTTTTTATTGTTAAACGGATTCTTGATCTTTTCAATGATTCCTGTTTCATCTGAATGATAGCTTTTGCCTGAAATCGAGGAAACAATGCGCCAGTTATTGGACTTATCAAATCTTATTGGCAGCTTTTCATTCAGCTGGCCGGTTACAGTATTCACCACAGGCCCGCCTATAATGATTAGGTTTTTTTGAAGGTCTTCTGCCCTTGCTTCAGTATCAAGCTTCACATTAAGCTCCGGCAGATAATTAAGAAAAGACCCTAGAAACAATGCCAAATCAATGCCGTAATAGCCGTCTCTTGACCTTGCTTTTTCAGGGCCGTGCGGATCAGGCGATCCGACAATTATAACGGCATTCAGCTGGCCTTCCTCGATAAAAGGCTCCAGGAACTCAGTTGGCTGCTTTTCAAAAGCAATCTTCTGCGTTGTCTGAAATTCCCTGAGCTTAATAACAAAAGCAGGCTCTACAACACTGTAAATGTTCGCAGATGCTCCCTGTATTGTCTCTGTCCTTGAAACTTCAATGATCCTTGCCTTTTCCAGCTTCCTGATGTGATAATAGACTTTCTGCTCATTAACCTTTAATTTTTTGGCTATTTCCATTGCATAAGATGGCTTTTTTGATATTTCCAAGGCGATCTTTTGAGCCAGCTGCGAGCTTAATGACTTTACCTGGCTAAAGCTCAGCTCCCTTGCAGGCAAAGATGCCACTTCTCCTTTTGATTTTTCAACAACAAACATATTATCCACTAAAAATTATTTTTTAATACTACTATAAATATTTTAGCAATGCTTATATATAAGCTTTTTGTTTCGCTATGCTTTACAACGAAAATCCAGCCATGGCGGAGACGAGGCAGGGGTTGCTCCCTACGGGATGCCGAGTAGGGCAAAACCGAGCAAAGCGAGGTTTTGACCGTCTCCTGCCATGGTTGGCTGGATTTTGTCAAAAATAAAACACATTCAATTAACAAAATTTTCAACTTAAAATGCAAGCAATAATATTGGCAGCAGGAAGCTCAACAAGAACATGGCCTTTGACAGTTACAATGCCGAAAAGCCTGCTTAAAATAGCAAATAAAAGCATTCTGGAGCATAATCTTGAGCAACTGGAAGGTATGATAGATGAAGCTATCCTAGTTGTCGGGTTCAAGGCAGAAATGATAAAAGCCGCATTCGGCAATAAATTCAAAAATATAACAATAAGGTATGTTGAGCAGAAAGATCAGCTTGGAACAGGCCATGCATTGCTGCAGGCAGAAAAATATGCAGAAGAAAGGTTCATTGTCCTCGTAGGGGATGACATGTTTTTCAGGGAAGATTTGTTGAAATTGAAATGTCGGAAATTTTCCACCGGTTTAAAACTGGTGGCAGAAAGCCAATCACATTCCAGATTGCAGAAAATTTCCGAGCATGATCAAGAACCACCTGGTGCGGTAAACAGCAGCAAAATTTCACCCATCTCTGATGGGCGGTTCTTGACAAATGAAAAATATGCATTATTGGCGCAGGAGGTTGAAAAGCCTGAGAATTTCGGATCGATAGAAGAGGAAAAAGGCTGTTTGAAAAGAATTGTTGAAAAATCTGCCAGTCCGCCTTCCAAATTGGCAAATGTTGGCTGTTATCTGTTGAGCAAGGCAATTTTCTCATTATTAAAACAGGTCAAAAAGTCAGAAAGAAACGAATATGAGCTGACTGATGCAATCAATGAGCTGGCAAGAAAAGAAAATCTCAAAGCGATAAACTCCCAGTATTGGATTCCCATAGGTTATCCCTGGGATTTGCTGAAGGCAAATGAGTTTTTATTGTCAAAAATTAAAAAATCCGAAATTGAAGGAGATATTGAAAAAAATGCAACAATAAAAGGCAATGTCATTGTTGGAAAAGGCGCAATAATAAAGAATGGGGCTTATATTGAAGGCCCCGTTGTCATAGGAGAAAACTGCGTCATTGGCCCTAATTGTTATATTAGGGCATCAACAAGCATAGGCGATAACTGCAAAATAGGCAACGCAGTTGAGATCAAGAATTCTATAATATACAATAACACGCATATTGCCCATCTTAGTTATGTGGGTGATTCTGTAATCGGGGAGAATGTTAATTTCGGGGCAGGAACGAAAATTGCAAATCTGAGGCACGACAATTCAAATATAAAATCAATGGTAAAAGGCCAGCTGATCGATACAGGAAGAAGAAAGCTTGGCGCAATAATCGGAAATGATGTCCACATAGGAATAAACACATCAATCTACCCTGGAAGAAAGATATGGAGTGGCAAAACAACATTGCCTGGAGAAATTGTAAAAGAGGATATCATTTAAATGTGCGGAATAATGGCTTACATAGGAAATGGGAATGCTGCTTCTGTTGTGGTTAATGGGCTAAAAAAATTAGAGTACAGGGGCTATGATTCATGGGGCATAGCCTTATTATCCGACGCAGGAATAGAAGTTGTGAAGAAAGTTGGAAAAATAGGGGATTTTTCAGGCGAATTAAATAAATGCAGCACAGCAATAGCACAAACAAGATGGGCGACGCATGGCGGTGTTAATGAAAGGAATGCGCATCCGCATTTATCCTGCGATAAGACAATTGCTGTTGTCCACAACGGCATTATAGAGAATTATAATGAGCTAAAAGCCATTTTAGAAGAAAAGCACAAATTCGTTTCGCAAACAGACACAGAAGTTATACCTCACTTAATTGAGGATGAATTAAAAAACAATGGTTTCGAGGAAGCAGTCAGAAGATCGCTTGCAAGGCTTGAAGGAACATTTGCAGTTGCTGTTCTGAATAAAGGCTGCAATGAGATAATATGCGCAAGAAAAGGCTCCCCTTTGGTCATCGGGCTTGGAGATGGCGAGTTATTTGCTGCATCAGATGTTACTGCTTTTTTAGAGCATACAAAAAAAGCCATATTCATGGAAGACGATGAAATGGCTGTATTGGGAAAAGCTGTAAAAATAACGAACTTTGTAACGAATAAGGAAATAAATAAAAAAATAGATATTATTGAGTGGGATGTTGAGCAGGCTCAGAAGGGAAATTACGAGCATTTCATGCTGAAGGAAATATGCGAGCAGCCAGGCATAATCGAGGACAACTTCAGGGGCAGGATCAGGCAGGATTCTGTAGTTTTTGATGAATTAAGGGATTTTGATATCGGGAATTTCAGCAGGATTGTCATTACAGCATGCGGAACAGCGCTTTATGCGGGAATGGTTGGCGAATATTTATTTGAAGAATTGGTGAAAATTCCTGTTGAAACTGAGTATGCCTCTGAGTTCAGGTATAGAGATCCAATAATAGATGAAAAAACACTGGTCATTGCGATAACGCAGAGCGGGGAAACAGCAGACACTCTTGGAGCAGTAAGAGAAGCTAAATCAAAAAAGGCTTTTGTCCTGTCAATAGTTAATGTTGTCGGATCAACCATAGCAAGGGAATCTGACATTGCGGTATACACGCGAGCAGGGCCGGAGATAGGCGTTGCATCGACAAAAGCGTTCACATCGCAGCTAACTGTTCTTTATTTATTGGCATTGTATTTTTCTGAAAAATTGGCCCTGATTAATAATGAAAATTTAAAGGAAAAAACAGAAGAGCTGAAAAAAATCCCGTTGATGATGAAAGAAATATTAGACGATGAGGATATTAAAAAATGCGCATTGAAATATTGCTGTAAGAATAATTTCCTTTACCTTGGCAGAGGCGCAAATTACCCTATCGCCATGGAAGGCGCATTGAAGCTGAAGGAAATATCATATATCCATGCTGAAGGCCAGAGCGCAGCTGAGATGAAGCACGGCCCGATAGCGCTGATTGACAATAACATGCCTGCTGTTTTTATAGCTGTAAAAGACAATACGTATGCCAAGATAATATCAAACATCGAGGAGGTTAAGGCAAGAGGCGGCATTGTTATAGCCATAACCGGCAATGATGGAAAAGAGGCAAAGCAGCTTGCAGACTATTTTATTGAAGTCCCTTCAACAAATGCATTATTGCAGCCGATATTGAATGTTGTTCCTCTGCAATTATTTGCATATTATATTGCAGACATAAGGGGGTGCGATATTGACAAGCCGAGGAATCTGGCAAAAAGCGTGACAGTGGAATAATGAAAACTAAAAAGATAGTTGCGATAGGCGGCGGCACAGGCCTGCCAATGGTGCTTGAGGGTTTGAAGAGCTATAATTGCGAACTGACAGCGATCGTGACTGTGACAGACTCAGGCAGGAGCTCAGGCGCTTTAAGGAAAGACTATAATGTGCTGCCTCCAGGCGACATAAGGAATTGTTTGATTGCATTGTCAGAGTCAGAGAAACTGCTGCAGGACTTGTTTCAGTATCGTTTTGAAAATGGGTGCTTGGAAGGCCACAGCTTTGGCAATTTGTTCATAGCCGCATTGAGCAAATTAACCGGCAGTTTTGAAGAGGCAGTAAAAGAAGCCAGCAAAATATTGAAAATTAAGGGCAAAGTTCTGCCATCGACTCTTGAAGATGTGCATATATGCGCTGAATTGGGAGACGGAACTATTTTAGAGCAGGAAGACGATATAACAAGAAGGCAGCAAAAGACAGACAATGATGCAAAAATAAAAAGGGTTTTTTTAAAGCCTGACAGAATAAATGCAAATACTGGGGCTGTCAGGGCGATTGAAGAGGCGGATTTGATTGTTATAGGCCCAGGAAGCGTTTATGTAAGCATTGTAACAAATCTTCTAATAAATGGGATACGAGAAGCGATTAAAAAAGCAAAAGCCAAAAAAATATACATCTGCAACATAATGACCCAGCCATTCCAGTCTGACAGCTTTAAGGCATCCGACCATATAAAAACAATCATAAAATACCTTGGCGAGAGTGTTCTGAATTATGCTGTACTGAATAACGGCGTTCCTTCTAAAGATCTTCTTGACCTGTACGCCGAAGAAAATGCATTCATGGTTGAGAATGACCTTGAGGAAATCAAAAAATTAAAGGCAACGCCCATTCTTGCAAACCTAATCGAGAAAACAGATAAGAAAAGAATACTCTGGGAGAAAAGTGATCTGCTGAGGCACGACAGCAAAAGGCTGGCGAAGATAATAATGGAATTGAGTTAATAGTTGATTAATAATGGTCTTGCATAAGCTACTTCATCTTATTTTTTCTTGTTGTTTTCAATTTTTTCAGTTTCAGCCCTATGCAATTCCTTATGCTTTTTTCCAAACTCCTTTAATGAAATTTGTTGATTAACTACCTCGGTATCTTCCATTTCATCAAAATATGCTTCAATAGCTCCTTTAACCAAGTATGTAGTTGGATTTCGTCCACCATAAAAGCAATTATTAATGTAACTGCCCTCAGATCGAATAACGAGGTATAGATCCTCTTCTCCAGGGAGTATTTTCCAAGCAGCTATTAATGCAGAACCACTTCCCTTTTTTTCATTGTTGATTGCTAACATTTCAGATTTTTCTGCAATATCAAGTGATTTTTCAAACAAAGACAATACAATGTCAGAAACATCACTTTTTTTATTTCGCGGGATTATGTCTAAAACATTGTTTAAGAAGCTAAGATCATTTGTTAAAAATTCACTTCGATATTTTTTGCGCGTATCTTCTCTTAACCAGCGAGATTCAGTATCTAGAAGTTCACAAATTCGACTATATGCGTCACTAACATATTTAGTATATTCTGCAAGCTTATTGAGTTCATCTAACACCCTATCATCACAAAATATAAAATCCTCATGCATTATTTAAATCTTACGATTTTATTACTATAAAAAGATAAAACATATATTTTAATAGTAAAAATTTTAACCTGCATAATACCTGATTTGATAATTTACTCTGGTCACTTTTAGAACAAACCGAAAGAGATTTATATACTTTCAATAGTATATGGTTATCATAAATGATAACTATGGTGATTTGAAAGTGAGAAAAATAGAACTAATAAAAGAGCTTAAGCGCACATAGGTGTATAAAAAACCATGAAAACAGAATTATCTGCCTTGGAGCTGCATTATCTGGCTGAAGAGTTTGATGTTTTAATAAATGGCAGAATAGACCAGATCTACCATCCTGACAGCAATGAAGTAATACTGCAGTTCCATGTTCCATCGCTTGGAAGGAAGATATTAAGGATTTTGCTGCCGCATTTCATTTACCTGACTGATGAGAAAAAAGAAAATCCTGAGAAGATAAGCGGATTCTGCCAGTTCTTAAGAAAAAGGCTTGAAAACGCCAAGTTAAAGGTGATAAAACAGAAGAATTCAGAAAGGATTCTGGAATTTATGTTTGAAGCAAAGGAAGGAAAAATAATCTTGATTGTTGAACTGTTCAGCAAAGGAAATATAATAATCTGCGATGAAAATTACAATATTCTCTCTGTCCTTGAAAACCGGGAGTTTAAAGACAGGGTCTTGAAGCACGGCGTGAAATACGAATTTCCAAAGAATATAAAGGATTTTTTTGATTTGAGCTTTGAAAGTTTTAAAGAGATTGTTAAAAAATCTGAGAAAGACATTGTCAAAACGCTTGCAGCAGACATTGGCTTGGGCGGCTTGTTTTCTGAAGAGATCCTCATATTGTCTAAAATTGATAAAAACAAGAAAGAATTAAGTGAAAATGAGATGAAAGCGCTATTTTCAAATTTTAAGAAGCTATTTTCCAGAAAATCAGAGCCAAGAATAATCTATAAAGATGATATGCCTGTTGACATTGTTCCTTTTGACCTTGAAAAATACAGGGATTTCGAGCATAAGCAAGTTAATGCCTTTAATGAAGCAATTGACTCTGTTATAACAAAAGGCCTCATTACAGAGTCCATAAAGCCGTCAAAAAAGAGCAGGGAAATGGAAAAATTGAATACTTTAATACAGAAGCAGGAAGAGCAGGTCAAAGAGCTTGAAAAAGAGGCTGAGGAAAACCAGAAAAAAGGCGAGTTCATTTATGAGAATTACCAAAAGGTGAAAGATATCCTTGAAGCAATGATCAAGGCAAGGGAAAAGTATTCCTGGAAAGAGATCATGGAAAAGGCCAAAGGGAACAAGATCATAAAAGAGATCAATGAAGCAAAAGGGGAGGTTGTGGTGGAGATATGAGTATGTTAATGTATGCGATCAATGTTAAGCTCTTTTACATTACATAGTGGAGCAAAAAGAAAATAATAGGAACTTTTTTATATTAAATGTAATAAACTAGAATAGTAGGTGTATAAAATGGTGCAGTCAAGATTAATAGAAGAACAAAATAGCCATCCTAAAATATCTAAACTATTTTTAGATTCAGAAAAGATAGTATTACATCATGGAGATACGCTTGAATTCTTAAAAACTATTCCTGATAATACGTTCAAGTTAATAATAAGTTCTCCTCCCTATAATATTGGAAAAGTGTACGAACAAAGAACGGAATTAATGAAATATCTCCAAGTCCAAGAGAATATTATTAAGGAGCTAGTGAGAGTTTTGAAAAATGATGGAAGTATATGTTGGGAAGTTGGAAATTATGTTGAAAATGGAGAAGTGTTTCCACTGGACATATATTATTATGGCTTATTCAAAGATAATGGTCTAAAATTACGAAATCGAATAATATGGCACTTTGGTCATGGGTTACACGCACATAGGAGATTGTCCGGTAGATATGAATCAATCCTCTGGTTTACAAAATCAAATAAATATACTTTTAACTTAGATGATATAAGGGTTCCATCAAAATATCCTGGAAAACGAAACTGGAAAGGAATAAACAAGGGAAAACCTTCTGGTAATCCTCTTGGAAAGAATCCTTCAGATTTTTGGGAAGCGTTAAAAAATGACTGGGAAGAACTACTTTGGGATATCCCGAATGTCAAAGCACAACATCCTGAAAAAACGATTCATCCTTGTCAATTCCCAATAGAACTTGTCGAGAGATGCATACTAGCTTTAACTAATAAAGAGGATTGGGTTTTCGATCCTTATGCGGGTGTGAGTAGTGCACTTCTGGCCGCATTGATACATGATAGAAAAGCTGCAGGAGTTGAAAAGGAAAAAGAATATATAGACATAGGCATTAGTAGAATTAATGAACTTTATGAAGGGAACTTAAGAAAGAGGCCCCTTGGTAAACCCGTTTATCAACCTAACGGAAAGGAAAAAGTATCTCAAATTCCAAAAGAATGGATAGTGGAGGGATTAGTATGAAAATATTAGGAATTTATTCTTTTAAAAATGGAGAAGAAATAATTAATAAGAAATATTCAAAGGAACTAAAAGAGATTAAGGAGGTAATTTCCAAAATTAATGCTGAAAACTATTTGACCAAAGAAAGTAAAGAGAAAACAATGCCCGGCGAGATGCTGTATAGTCCTGTAGAACTTAATAAGGCATTTAAAGACGAGTTCTCAAAACTTGGATGGAAAAATCATAAGATAACATGTGATTACCCTAAAAAATTTTATGTTGAAGGTTATACTACCAAAAGTCCAAAAAATCCACCATATAGGGATATGGACTTTGTAAAAAATAGATTAGGGGTGGAAGTGCAATTTGGCAAGTATTCGTTCATGGTCTATAATGTTTGTGCAAAAATGACAATATTCAATAAATTGAATATTATTGATGTTGGAGTTGAAATTGTACCAATTAAAGAATTGGCAAATATGATGTCAACAGGTGTTTCATATTTTGAACAGTTTGTATGGGACTTAGAGAAAAGAGGCATAGCTGATATTGATATACCGGTGTTGATCCTCGGTATTGGAAAATAATTATTTGATCTGTTTTAACAAATGATTTAATTCTTCGACTAATAGTTCTATTTTCTTAGGTTTTTTAATTTATCTTTTGAGATGAATGATAACTCTTCTCTAGACATAGAGTTCAAAGAATCCATTAATTCTTCAATAATTTCCATAAATTCGTAATCTTCTTCTCCCATCGATGTCTTATACAATATATAGCTGCTTTCTGGCTTCTTAAACATACCATTACAAATCACGCAAAAAGCAAAAATTTAAATAGTTTGTAATGGTAATGATCTGTATGAGAGTGTTAAAGCGGAGAACCGGCAATAAAGAATACTATTATCTGCAGCATTCCTTCAGGAGAAAAGGCAGGGTAGTGACAAAAGAAAAATATCTTGGCAAAGCAATACCTGAAAACATAGAAAATCTAAAGAAGGCTTTTCTCGAAGAGTGCTATGAGAGCGGCCTGTTCGGGCTTTTTGAAAAAATAAAAAAGGGGTTTCAGAAAGAATGGCAAAGATACCCTGAGTCAATAAAAGAGAAGGCAGAGGAGCAGATTGCGATAGCTTTCACATACAACACAAATGCCATTGAAGGCTCAACAATAACGCTTGAGGAAACAAGTGAATTGGTAGAGCATAAAATAGCCCCGAATAAGCCGATGAGAGAGGTAAAAGAAACTGAATCGCATGTAAAGCTTTTTTTGGGCATACTTAAAAAAAGAGATAAATTTTCCATTCGGCTTATTCTGAAATGGCACAAGGGCGTATTTCAAGATACAAAACAGGACATCGCAGGAAGATTTCGCGATTATCTTGTCAGGGTGGCTGCCTACCTTGCTCCAGACTGGCAGGATGTAAGGCGTTTAATGGGAGATTTTGTTAAATTTTATAATAGGAATAAAGGAATGAATGCAGTTGAGCTGGCGGCAAGAATGCATTATAAGTTTGAGAAAATACACCCATTCGGAGATGGGAATGGAAGGATTGGCAGGCTTATAATGAACTATATTTTATGGCATAACGGCTGCCCTATGCTCATAATCGAGTATAAAAAGAGAAGATCCTACTATAAGGCGCTGCAAAAAGGCGAAGATGGCTTTTTCAATTATTTTGTCAGAAGGTATTTGAAAGTGCACAGCAAATACCTGAAAGAATAACGAAAATCGCACTAATCCCCAGACTAAAGTCTAGAGTATTTAATCATGCGATTTTCGGGATTGAAAATTGTCGGACTAAAGTCCGAGGTATTAAACCACAACAATTTTCAATAAAAAAAGTTTGGACAGCTTTCCCGGTTTCCCATGTATGAGCACAGTACACCCAGAAACGGTGGCTTGCTTAACTGCGGAGTTCGAGATGGGATCCGGTGAACCAAGCCCCTATGACCGTCCAATAGGGAGAAATAGCTGTTTATTTATAAGTTTTTCTCTTGTGTTCTTTAAATGCACCCTAACGATCCTTATACCCGAACAGCTTATTGTACTGCTTATGATCAACTATATTCAAAACAAAAAGAAATATCTCGACAGTGCTCCCTTCGATAGTATACAGCATTCTCCAGTAATTTGATAGCTCAACCCTGTACAAGTTCTGGATTCCCATTCTTTTAAGCTCTTCGGGGATTAATTCCTTGCTTATGGGATTGCCATATTGCGGATTGTCTTTAAGGATATTCTTGACCCTTTCAAAGGAATTCAAAATAGACAGCGCTTCTTTATCAGTTCTTTTCTTTAATGCAAGATAGGCTTCTTTTCCCTGCCATTTCAATAATATCCTGACCTCTTTTCCTGCAAACAATTTATACCTCTAATGATCCTTCCATCATGCTTCTCAGATGCTCTGGCGTAGAATAAATCCACTGAACTCCTCTGGGCCCATAAATTATTTTTCCGCTTCTCCAAAGGTATTCAAGAATTAACTTCAAAGTTTGGTGCATGACCTGCCTTGGAAGCATCTTTCGCAGTTCAGAAATCTGCAAAGGCGCATCTCTGTGCTTTTCAAGAAAGTCCTCTACCATCAACACAGTATTCAAATTAGGATATCTTAATATTTTACTGTCTTTCTTTTCAATTAGTTCATCTTTAGTAAGTTTTAAGGTTTGCATTTTTATCACTTTTTAATATCAATCGATATATGTATAATATCAAAGTATATATAAATCTTTCGTTTTTTATTATGATTTTAAAAAGCCAACAATATCTTTCTTCGTATGTATATGCGTTTCCTTCTGGCTGCTTAAATGCCCCTGCAAAAGCCCTTTCAAAGCCAAAACAGGAAAAACGTCTTTCTCAAGGCTTGCTCCGCTGTATTCCATGATCTCAGGCTCTGCAGCAAAGATCGAGCTGAATCCGATGTAAATGTCGCTCTGCTTCGGCTTCTGCACAAATTCAAGTATCTTTTCTCCCTCCATTCTTACAACTCCTTTTTTTGACGGTGTGGGAGAGGTTGTGAGCATAAGTGTTGCAATGCTTCTGCGCCTCAGATGGTCATTCCAGAGCTCTTCAATGTTTATTTTGTCAAATATTATGTCAGAATAGACAACTAAAAAATTGTTTTTTATCTTTCCCCTTAGCAGCCTTAATGAATCTGCTGTTCCGCTGGCTTCTTTTTCCTCAACATAGCTTATTTTCATGCCGTATAAGCTTCCGTCTCCTATAAGGTCAAAAACCCTGCTCATTATATTGTGCCTTGCAATGAAGAATATTGTTTTAAAGCCGTTTTCCTTTAATTTCTTGATCGCCATTTCAATGACAGCGCTGTTATTGATCTTTGCAGTCATTCTGTATTCCCTGCCAAGTTTCAGATCCTCTTCGCTGCCGCCTGCAAGTATGACAGCCACCCTATTCTCCCCAAGAGAGCTATTCACAAGAAACTCCATTGCCTGGCTCCTGTTCCTGATATAAATATTGTCAATTATGGAGTCTATCTCTTTCAATGTTTTCTCGTTTATTGTAATGCTTATTTTCTTTTTCATTGTTGTTACAAGCCCACATACATATTGCACAAAAAAATCCAGCCATGGTGCCGACTAGGGAGGGGATGCTCCCTGCGGGAAACCCGAGTAGGACAAAACACGAAGTTTTGTCCGTAGGCACCATGGTTGGCTGGATTTTTTCGATTTGCCAATGAAATAACCTTCCAATATTTAAATTTATCGCATAAAGTAGGATAATGGTAAGATATTTAAAGACTCTCGATTTTCAAAGCAAGCATGGGCATTTCAATAATTGGAGCAGGCTATGTTGGCTTAATACAGGGAGCAGGGCTGGCCAAACTGGGAAATAATGTAATCCTTGTAGATGTTGATCAGAACAAAGTGGATAAAATAAACATGAAAGATCCGCCTATATACGAAAAAGGCCTGAAAGAATTACTGCAAGAGGTTGTTCCAAAAAGCTTAACAGCATCAACAGAACTGAAAAAAGCAATAAATAACACAAAAATAACATTCATCTGCGTCGGAACGCCTTCAAAAAAAGAAGGCAGCATTATTCTGAATCAATTAGAAACTGTTTCAATGGAAATCGGAAAAATCCTTAAAAACAAGAAAGACAAGCATCTTATTGTCATAAAAAGCACAGTTGTTCCTGAAACATGCGAAAAAACTGTAATTCCGATTTTAGAAAAGTATTCCGGAAAAAAATTCGGAAGGGATTTTGGCATTGCAATGAACCCTGAATTCCTGAAAGAAGGCTCTGCATTGGATGATTTCTTCAGCCCTGACAGGATTGTAATTGGAAGCGCAGACAAAAAGTCAATTGAAACATTAAAGCAGCTTTACAAAAATTTCAAATGCCCCGTACTTGAAACATCTTTCAGGGAAGCTGAAATGATAAAATACGCAAGCAACGCTTTCCTTGCAACAAAGATATCCTTCATAAATGAAATAGGCAATGTCTGCAAAAGAATAGGAATAGACACAAATATTGTTGCAAAAGGCATTGGCTTTGACAAGAGAATCAATCCGTATTTCTTAAGATCAGGAATCGGGTTTGGCGGCTCATGTTTCCCGAAAGATGTTGTTGCTTTGATCTATAAGGCAACAGAGCGCGGCTATCATCCGAGATTATTGAGGGCGGTTTTGGATGTAAATAAAGAGCAGCCATTGAAATTACTGGAAATAATAGAAAAGCACAGCATAAAAAACAAGAAAATAGCAATTTTAGGATTGACATTTAAGTCCGGAACAGATGATATAAGGGAAAGCCCTGCATTAAGCATAATAAAGGAGCTTTTGATTGAGGAGCCAAAGCTTTATCTTTATGATCCGATGGCCATGGAAAATGTAAGAAGAATTTTTCCCCATCTGAATTATGCAAAGACAGCGCAGGAAGCTGTTGACAGGGCAGATATTGTGCTGATACTGACAGAATGGCCTGAATTCAGAGATCTCAGCTATGGGGACAAGCCGGTGATAGACGGCAAGAATGTTTTTAATGAAAAAAAGCCAAAGAATTACGAAGGAATATGCTGGTAAAAATGAAAGCAATTATTCTTGCAGCCGGTTACGCAACGAGACTGTATCCGCTGACATTAAACAAGCCAAAAACACTTCTTCTCATAGGAAACAAGCCAATGCTCAATTACATTATTGAAAAAATAGAGCAGATAAATGAAGTAGACATAATTTACATCATAACCAATAATAAGTTTTTTAACCAATTCTCTGAATGGTCAAAAACATATAAATCAAAAAAACAGGTAAAAATACTGAATGACAATACAAACTCAAATGAAAACCGCTTGGGCGCAATAGGCGATGTGGATTTTTTAATAAACAGGGAAAAGATAGATGATGACATTATTGTCATAGGCAGCGATAATATGTTTGAATTTGATCTGAGAAACATTATTGCTTTTTACAAGACAAAAAATGCGCCTGTTACAGCATTATATGATGTGAAAACAAAGGAAAGGGCAAAGCTTTACGGCGTTGTTTCAATAGACAAAAAGAATAAAATAATGAGCTTCAAGGAAAAGCCGCAGGATCCGGAATCAACATTGATCTCAACATGCATTTATATTTATCCAAGAAGATGCTTATACAGAATAAAAGAATTTCTGGAAGAGAAGAGTTTGCCTGACAAGCCAGGATCATTAGTCGAATGGCTTCACAAAAAAGAAGATGTTTATGGCTATTCATTCACAGGCGAATGGTTTGATATAGGCACATTTGAAGAGCTGGAGATGGTGAGAAAAAGATATGCTTAAACCCTTTCTCTCCAATAATCAAGAAGATCCTTCAATGTCTGCTCGAATTCTATTGTCTGCTCCCATCCAGTCTGCTTTACAAACTTGGAATTGTCGCCAATTAAGATCATCACATCGCTCGGCCTCATTCTTGAAGGATCCTGTTGCACTTTTATTTTTATCTTTGAAAAGCTAAGCAAAAGATCGAGCACTTCCTGTATCTTGTGGCCTTTTCCAGAGCATATATTGTAAATCTCTCCTGGAATGCCCTTTTCAGCAGCAAGCAGATAGGCATTGACCATGTCGCGGACATCTGTAAAGTCCCTTACTGCAGTCAGATTTCCGACAAAAATAACTGGATCTTTTTTGCCTTTTTCAATTTCTACAATCTGCTTTGAAAAATTAGATGTTACAAATACTTCGCCTCTCCTCGGACCGGTATGGTTGAAGCCTCGCGTTCTGATGATTTTCAATCCATATGATTTGAAATACTGGTAGCCGAGCATGTCTTCAGCAACCTTGGAAACTCCGTAAGGGCTTAATGGCCTTAATTGGTGTGTTTCTTTTATCGGAATTTCATCCTGTTTAACCTCGCCATATTCCTCGGATGAGCAGGCAATCTGTATTACGGGGCTTATATTTGCTCTCCTTACAGCTTCCAGAAGATTTATAGTGCCGATTACATTTGTCTCCATTGTATCTGCCGGAGAAACCCAGGATGCCTGGACAAATGACTGGGCAGCAAGATGAAAGATATAATCAGGCTTCGCTTCCTTGATCACCTTATCCATGCTGTGGGAATCGCGCATGTCAGCTTCAATCAGCTTTATCTTGCTTTTGATGTGATCAATATTCTCAGTCTTGCTTCTCCATCTTGAAGTTCCGAAAACTTCATGGCCTTTCTTAAGCAAAAGCTCAGCCAGATGGCTGCCTGCAAATCCTGTTATTCCAGTGATCAAGCATCTCATAATACCACCAGCCTGAAAGTCATCCACTGATATTTAAATTTAATGAATTACTTCTGTCAACTCGCAGCCTATTTAGGGAGACTCGGGCAAAAATTATATTTGTTTGTGCGAAATGCTGTCATTACAGTATAATCCTTGATTATGTCTGAGAAATTAATTTTCACCTCCCTTAAAAGATGCCTGAATTCACCCTGATTTTCAACATCAAGGTCTATCTCAAAATTCCATGGCCCTAATGTTGTACAAAAGTACCAAATGTTACTTTGCATCCTGCAATATTCATGCAATCTTCTTTCTTTTTCTGCATTTAAGTTTTGAAGGGAAATCAGCAATTTGTAATGAATATATGGATAAGACTCTTCATTTGGAACAATATTATAGTTCTGTATAATGCCTGTGCTTTCCAATTTTTTTATCCTCTTATAGATGGCATCAGCGGATAAATTCAGCTCATTGGCAATGTCAACTGATGAAACCCTTGCATCATTCCCGAGTTCAAGGAGGATTTTCTTGTCTGTTACGTCAATTTTAAAGGGAAAGGGAGTTGAGCCAAAGAAAAATTTCCTTTTTGTATGGCTTTTTTTATTGACCAAATAGTCCCGGACGCAATACTCCCCCCGGATTATTGTAGCCATCTGCCTCTCAGCGATATACCCTTCAAACTTCGCCTCCATTTCTTTTAAAGATTCTGCCAATTCCTCGACATTTTTTGCCCAAATGCTGACTGCAATATCGAATTTGCCGTCATAACTGGCAGAATAAATGACATTTGGATTTTCCTGCACGAACCTGATAAATTCCTGCTCTTTTAAAACTTCGGCGATGGCGCTTTTGATTTTTTTTCTATTAACAATATAACGACTCTCCGTATAAAGGAGAACATTTACTTTGTTTGGCATTTTATCTAAATTTTCCTTTTGACCGTCGGGCTTCTTCTCGTTCGAGCTTTCGCTTGAGGGAGGGCTTTTGATAAAATTCTCTTTTTTTAAGTTCTGCTAAAATTCCCTCATTAAAAACCTTTTTGGTAAATTTTCTAATTAAAGAGTCCGTAGTTTCTCCCGGGGTTTTTTTGA